>NZ_JACGVA010000057.1:0-390 GCF_014076985.1 Colwellia sp. MB3u-8 | reverse complement strand
CTAGAATGCGCTCCAGTTCCAAGGGGTAACCCCAAAGAGCTGTTTTAATAGGTTATCTTATGCAGTTAGAGCTGATTTGATTAACTTAACGTAATAAAACGAGTTGTTTGAAAGTTAAAAAAACTTTTAAAATAAAACGAAATAAGCGTTGACATTAAAACAGAGTTGCGTAGAATACGCATCTCGCTTCAGGCAAGGCCTGCAGCAACGAAACAAAGCGAATGAGATTTTGTTTCGGTTAGTTTTCTCCTCAGAGATAAACTAGCTTTCTTTAACAATTAGTTATCATGCAATTTGTGTGGACACTCACATTAACGTTGATTTTACATAGTTATCCTCGGATAACAAAAAAACAGCTTAATATGATGTCACACAAAAATAAGTATCATT
>NZ_JACGVA010000056.1:0-521 GCF_014076985.1 Colwellia sp. MB3u-8 | reverse complement strand
TAGCCAACTGTTATTTGTCCCGCTTGAACAGCTTGTTATATTTTAAAATTTATAACCGATATCGAATGTTAAAGCTATCCCGCTCTCGCGTTCTTTAACCTCTCCACCACCAAAAAATATTCTGTTTTCATCTCGATTGTAATATCCTATTCCTGTACCTAATACCCAGCCATTATTTCGAAAACCACTAAAATGATAATTATATGTTATAAATCCATATTCAGTGTCAGCGCTGAAAATCCCTGCTAATTTACCAACAGAAAAACCAACTGAATGATTTTCATTACTTGAAAATACAGATTGCATTCCAACAGATACACCTGGCAAACCAAGAGAAATAAAGTATTTTTTATCATCGTCTTTAACAGCAAATTGAGTTCCTATAATCCCACTGTATTGGTAACCCCCTCCAACTGAAAACTCAAAATCCCCTCCCCATGCGGATAAGGGTATATAAGCTAATAAAATAATCGTTAAATTTTTAAACATCTCCACTCCCATGGAATTTTAAATATAACGCC
>NZ_JACGVA010000055.1:0-1229 GCF_014076985.1 Colwellia sp. MB3u-8 | reverse complement strand
TATATTATTCTTTTTACTCCAAATTAAAAGTATCTTGATATTGAGTCAAACTCAAAAACCGCCGTATAAATAGATAGCTAGCGGAATGAAGATTATAGAAACCAACGTAGATAAAAATACTGCTAAACTGGCTTTTTCAGGTTTGGCATTAAGTAATACCGCCAAAGTAACCGTATTGCCCGCCAGTGGTACAATAGAGAATAAAAAAAGTACTTTGTATAAGTCTTCATTTAAAAAGTGCAAATATGTTTTATCGACATAAATAAATCCCAACATCGCAAGTGGCCAAAAGACAAATTTGATGATGAATGTGATGCTTATGAATTTTTTATCAAAGTTATCCGGATTGCTTTTTAAACCCAATAGTCCCATGCCCAACATCATCATTCCCAGTATTCCGTATGCACCTTTGAACTGCGCAGTATAAGCACTGATTTCTTCTGGTATTTTCAAGCCTGCAAAATTACAAGTAATTCCTAAGATAAACGCATAAAGTATTGGCAGTCTCGATATTTTTTTCAGCGATTGTTTCACGCTAAAATTTCCCTTTGCAGTGACATAAAAACCTGTGCTGCTTTCATATAAAAGAGATGCTATAACGGCAAAAATATAAATGTCTGCCAAGGTGGGTGGAAACAATATAATTGCCAAGGGAATACCAAAATATCCTGTGTTTCCTGTTCCTGCACTGAATGCTAAAATATTTCCTGTGGGATTATCCCAGGATTTTCCCCAAATAAAAAGTGAAGCAAAAGCTAAAATAGAACAAAACACGTACAAAAATATCGGTAAAATTGCAACTGAAAAATCAATTTTTACAGTGATGACTGCTGAAAAAACCACAATAGGACCCAAAATATAAATCAGCAAAGCGGCTATTGATTCTCTTTGAACATGTAAAATTTTTGAAGATAAAAAACCTAATATTACGTTTATATATAGTGGAAATATTTTAATTAATATAATGAAAAAAAGTGTCATTAATTATCCTAAAGAAAAAGTGATTTGTATTTGTTCATACATCACCGATGAATGTTTGCTTATAACAGATTATTATATTGCAAAATGCTGGATAGAGAAATATGGGGCACGCATAAAAATATGATTTTAATTCAATCTGTTATAATGTCTCATGCATTTAGAACGTAATTTAACACCAATAAACTAGCTGCATAAGAAACGCGAATTTGTTTATTTTTAGCTCTAAAATCAATAGATAATACTGATTT
>NZ_JACGVA010000054.1:0-615 GCF_014076985.1 Colwellia sp. MB3u-8 | reverse complement strand
GGCGTGTAATTGTTGTGCTTGCTATTAACCGCTTTGAATTTACTGCCATCGATAGCCACAACGGCATCGGTGAACATATTCATTTGACGGCATAACTCGATGAAGTGACGGCAGACTTTGGTGATAGCCTTACCGTTGTCCTTTCTAAAGTCGGCAATCGTTTTAAAGTCTGGTTTTAAGCGCTCAAGTAACCACATTAACTCAACATTGCGATGTGACTCTTTCTCTAAGCGGCGAGAAGACTGGATGCGGTTCAAATATCCGTAGATGTATAACTTAAGCAACACGGCAGGATGATAACCTGGCCGACCTGTATTTTTGGCGATAACACGGTTGAACCCTAAAGCGTGTAAATCAAGCTCATCAACAAAGGCGTCAACGACACGAACGGGGTTTTCTTTGGTGACAAAATCGTCCAATGCTTCAGGAAATAGGGTTATTTGGTGTCGACCTTGGCCTTTAATATGGTGGGACATATCAGCACTTCTCGTTCTTGTTTTCCTACTATTAATTATAGCTAATACGCTATCTTCGAGAGCTGAAAATTAAGATTGATTGATCATAAAAAACTGAGGGTTAGACCAAAAGGTGATCAATAGTTTTCACACAGTCTGG
>NZ_JACGVA010000052.1:0-314 GCF_014076985.1 Colwellia sp. MB3u-8 | reverse complement strand
GGCTAGTTTAACCCTTCGGGGAGGACGGTCACCACTTTGTGATTCATGACTGGGGTGAAGTCGTAACAAGGTAACCCTAGGGGAACCTGGGGTTGGATCACCTCCTTATCTTGAAGTAAAACAGCTTAATGAGAGCCTCGGCTCTACGAGTGTTCACACAAATTACATGATAACAAATTAGAAGAAGTCCAAACACGCTAGCTTCGGACGTAAATTCTTGAAAGAGAAATAGGTCTGTAGCTCAGCTGGTTAGAGCGCACCCCTGATAAGGGTGAGGTCGGCAGTTCAAGTCTGCCCAGACCTACCAATTTACG
>NZ_JACGVA010000051.1:0-354 GCF_014076985.1 Colwellia sp. MB3u-8 | reverse complement strand
CAAACACGCTAGCTTCGGACGTAAATTCTTGAAAGAGAAATAGGTCTGTAGCTCAGCTGGTTAGAGCGCACCCCTGATAAGGGTGAGGTCGGCAGTTCAAGTCTGCCCAGACCTACCAATTTACGCCACTTGCTGCGTTGGAATGATACTCGTGTAGAAAACCTACACATCCATCCTTCCGCCTTGCAACTGACGTAAATCTGCGTTTCGTTTTAGCTTAAAGTGTGTTTCCCATTGCGGGGCTATAGCTCAGCTGGGAGAGCGCCTGCCTTGCACGCAGGAGGTCAGCAGTTCGATCCTGCTTAGCTCCACCACTTCTTCACTAAAGAGAGAGACCAAACTTAAACTATCAAA
>NZ_JACGVA010000050.1:0-309 GCF_014076985.1 Colwellia sp. MB3u-8 | reverse complement strand
TCATTAATAGGCGATATTCCTATTAATAACAGCTTGGTATTTATAATTTACAAACAACAGCGCGACACCGTGTTTGTCCTATAAATACCGGTATTTATATCAGCTTTCCAGATTGTTAAAGAATTTGTCATTCACACGCATTCGGTGAAGACTTGGTTTAAAAAACCAAACTTAACTTATCAGCTTTGATAGTTTAAGTTTGGTCTCTCTCTTTAGTGAAGAAGTGGTGGAGCTAAGCAGGATCGAACTGCTGACCTCCTGCGTGCAAGGCAGGCGCTCTCCCAGCTGAGCTATAGCCCCGCAATGGGA
>NZ_JACGVA010000049.1:0-206 GCF_014076985.1 Colwellia sp. MB3u-8 | reverse complement strand
GTCGTGTCACTCTATTCCGACTAAGGATAAAGTAACTACATAAAACGTATTATTTATTCATTCCTTAAAAAGGAAAGTCTAAATGATACTTATTTTTGTGTGACATCATATTAAGCTGTTTTTTTGTTATCCGAGGATAACTATGTAAAATCAACGTTAATGTGAGTGTCCACACAAATTGCATGATAACTAATTGTTAAAGAAAG
>NZ_JACGVA010000048.1:0-297 GCF_014076985.1 Colwellia sp. MB3u-8 | reverse complement strand
GTCGTGTCACTCTATTCCGACTAAGGATAAAGTAACTACATAAAACGTATTATTTATTCATTCCTTAAAAAGGAAAGTCTAAATGATACTTATTTTTGTGTGACATCATATTAAGCTGTTTTTTTTGTTACGTTCTTTCCGAAGAAATAGGTAACTATGTAAAATCAACGTTAATGTGAGTGTCCACACAAATTGCATGATAACTAATTGTTAAAGAAAGCTAGTTTATCTCTGAGGAGAAAACTAACCGATACAGAATCTCATTCGCTCTATACCGTAAAGTAATTCGTTGCTGCA
>NZ_JACGVA010000047.1:0-314 GCF_014076985.1 Colwellia sp. MB3u-8 | reverse complement strand
AATGTGAGTGTCCACACAAATTGCATGATAACTAATTGTTAAAGAAAGCTAGTTTATCTCTGAGGAGAAAACTAACCGATACAGAATCTCATTCGCTCTATACCGTAAAGTAATTCGTTGCTGCAAGCCTTGCCTGAAGCGAGGTGCGTATCTTACGCACCTGAGTTTTAATGTCAACGTTTTATTTGGTTTTTTTAAACTTTCTTTTCAGAAGATTCAAACTCACTTTTAAAACGTTAACTTAACTGTTTAGCTCTTATAAAGAGTAGTTAAGCTATTAAAACCGTTCGTTTGGGTTACCCCTTGGAACTGGA
>NZ_JACGVA010000046.1:0-268 GCF_014076985.1 Colwellia sp. MB3u-8 | reverse complement strand
CATAGCCACCCATTTTTAAAGTAACAACATAACCCCTTTCTATTTTAGTTGCGATCACCTTTTATCATTTTCACAACGAGAAAATTCAACAGGATGATTTAACCAATTAGCACTCGATGGCCATTCCATCAGTAATATGGTCAATTTAACACAGCAGAAAAACTTGATATCAATCAAGCCTAAAGTGACGTTATGGGATTTAAAAGTTAGCATTTAGGCACACAACCAACGCTGGCAGTTTGCTGCGCCTTGTCGTCGCTTTCGCTCT
>NZ_JACGVA010000045.1:0-4423 GCF_014076985.1 Colwellia sp. MB3u-8 | reverse complement strand
ATTGTTCAGAGCAATGAGGGCATACTTTAACTTTGCCAAATTTATTCAGAGTTTTAGAAAATAAACTTATTTTTTTATCGCAATGTGGACACTTCAATGTGAATCCTCCTTATTAACCTAACGCCCAAATAACAGGCTAAGTAATGGTTGGCTAAAATTGTGTAGCGAAAGCGAAGCGGAACCAGCCAACTGTAATTTGTCCCGCTTGAACAGCTTATATGCGTTTTAGCCACTCACTTTGTATATCTCGTTTCATAATCCACCTAAATAGTTTACGAAAAATAGGAATATCAAACTCTATTTCTTTTTTATATGCACACTTTTTACAAAATATATTTAGATATAATATTTCGAAAAATATTAACCTACCCTTAAGGCCAATATAATAATATTTCTTTGGTGTTTTATTATATTTGATATCAAGTTGCCGTTGAGAACACTTAGGGCAATCTAATACATGATCGCACTCCGAGCTTTTAACTAGAATATTTCTGGCATCGACTTCGTAGGAATTAGCTCCAGCTAAATACCCACAACTAGGGCATTTATCATTACTTTTATCTACACCTATGTTGCAGGCTAAACAAGTCCAGTTGTAATCTACCAATGCTGACTCTCCATGAGTATATAACGCCCTGCTAAGGGGCAGTTGCGAGTGTTGTTGGCGAAGCCAGCGAGTAACTGTCCCGCAGCATTTTTTGCTGCGAAATTGAGCAGCTTGTTATAACTCATGGTTAATTTTTTCCCTAGCCTTACGAGAAAAGTAAAAATCTAAATACGCGAAAAAACCAATGATTAGGAACCAAATTACAAATGGTGGGATAAGAGTAACCTCACTTAACATTGCAATTGGGTAAACAACTATCAATGCAAGTGAACCAATGCCTCCATCGTATGATGTATATGTTTCCCAAGTCAGTGACAAAAGCCCACCTAAGAATACTAATATTGCTATTACGAGCGGTAAATGTAATTTATGAATTCTCATGAGCTTGTTTTGAGTTATAACGCCGCATTAAGCGGAAAATTATAGTTGGCTAAAATGTTTGAGGAACGAAAAACAGCCAACTGTAAATTTTCCGTTTGAATGCCTTGTTAGGTGCAATTACTGCTTAACAATACTTATTGAGAAAGATCCCAATAGTTTATTATGCTCCACCCCAAAAGCAGTATACTTACCGCTTGCTCCACTACCTTTAAATGTACCAGTTAAGTGCAAATATGAATCACACCTTCCATTGCGCCCGATAACCAATGTACCTTGATTAATTTCATAAGATATTGTCTGATTAACAGGAAAAAATTGGTCATCTGACGAAGTTGAAGAAATTACGTTAATTGCTTTCCAGTTACCGCCAATACATGAGCTTGCAACTTTGTCAGTAAACTTAAAAAGTGCTGTTGTTATTAGGGAGTTATTTACATCCTTAATTTCCAGCTTCCAAGTTTCATCAGAACTATAATCCTTTGCCATTGCAAGATTAAGAAAAATAGCACTTAGAGCTAACCATAGTGTAAAAATATACCGAAGCATGATTATACCCTTTGCACCTAACGCCGCATTAAGCGGAAAATTATAGTTGGCTATAATGTTTGAGGAACGAAAAACAGCCAACTGTAAATTTTCCGTTTGAATGCCTTGTTAGGCTTTGATACTTATTAGAAAAATGATTTCAAAGTGTAGCCACACTGAATTAACTCTTTCGCTACCTGATTTTTCCATGCACCAGGATCATCAATAGTGACATACAAGACCCCACTTATATCATTTGGAGTTTCAAGAGCTCCTTTAACTAGAGGGCAGACATTTTCTCGACCAAGCTTCGCAATAAGGTAACCATGTTCAAACACTACATTTTGTCGTGCTCTATTTTTTGGAGGGTTAGGCTCGGTTATAGCTCTACCTAAATCGCATGGAGTATATAAAACAAGAGCAAAATCAGCATCATTTGAATAATGTTCAATTTTTTCAATAATTGTCATTCCTGCATTAGCTTGCTCATGCAGAATAATAGTTTCTAAACCAAGTTGTTCGACAAAGCGACTTACTTCTTGTTTTACTTCGTTATTATGTCCATGAACAATAAACACTTTACGTTTGTTACGAGGAATTTCTTTCGCTGGATGCACTGGTGTATTTGTAATACTGCTTGGCATTATTACCGGAGTTGGTTGCCCAAACTCCAATTGATCTAATATTGGTGTGAACTCACCAGATAAGTACGTACGTCTTTCGGCGTAACTACTAAATTTTGGCTGAATAAACCCCCAAAATGAATCTAAATTACGATGCTGTCGTAACCACTGAGGGAGCATTGGAGCAAGATTGGGATTACTCAGTAATTCAGAGCGTAATGCTTCAAATTCAAATGTGTCAGATGCAAGCCCCGTTGCTCTTGCCGTGAGTAAATTCACAAGGTAGCTAACTTTATCAAAATCCGTTTCTAAAAATTCAGTGCTCAATTTGATCTCCTATAGTGCAATTTAAAACTTAAAAGCCTAACGCCCTGTTAACAGGCAAAAAATAGTTGGTTAAAATAAGCGACGAAGGAGCAAAAACCAACTGTTTTTTGTCCTTGTTTAACAGCTTGTTATGCAGAAAGAAACGCAATTCTACTTTACGCTTATTTCTAATAATTCACTCATCATTTTCCTGCCAAAATTGACAAACTTACCTCCACCACTTGAAGTTAGCATAACTACTCCGACATTATATTCTGGAGAAAATAAATACTCACAGCCATAACCATCTAAATCGCCACCATGAAACAATACTGTTTCAGAAAACAGAGGGAACTCATTGCTTGCTTCAAACATTCCAAGGCCATAACTGAGTCCTAGGTATATTTCTCCAGCCTGAGTAAATTCAGTGTCATATTTTATTTGAGTTGAAACGAGCGGTGAAGTCACTCCGTTTTTACTGAATAACGAGTATGCCTTCAGTTGTAACACCATAAGGCGAGCTAGATCATCAATACTTGAGTAAACACCCCCATGTGGCGCTAATAACCCCATATCCCACGGTTGAGTCACAACTTGACGATCGTCTTTTCTGTAAGGTAAAGCCATTTGAGTGTGCTTTTGGCTTTCAGATAAATTTACCAAAGTATTTGAAAGGCTATATTTATCATTAATATAATCTTTAACTAATTCAGCATAACTTGTATTTGTCACCTTGCTCAACACATATCCAAGTACAGCATAATTTAAATTTGAATATTCCCATTTTTCATTAACGGTAAAGCTTAATTTAATGGTTTTTAGCGCACTCAATAGCATTTTTTCATCATAACCACCTAAAAATGCATCACCATCGATTCTAGTGACGTTTTTAGGATAATTAGGTAAACCAGAACGATGTGTCATTAGATGTTCAATCGTTAATGATTTAAATTCTTCCAGAGAATCTTTTGGGAAAACATTGGGTAAAAGATCAATGACACGATCAGTAAGCTTCAGTTTCCCCTCATCTATTAGCTCTAACGTTATAATACTAGTTAATACTTTCGACTGAGAACCAATTTGAAATAACGTCTTAGAGTTTATTGCTTGCTTGGTTTCTCTGTCTCTTATACCTACCCCTGAAGTAAATACCACTTTTCCTTGTTGAATAATGCCAACTGCCAATGCTGGAACATCTTCTTTAGCCATAAATTCTTTAATTTGTTGTTCAATTTTAAGCTTATCTACTAGAGTAACCTGAGCGAATGCTGATGGAATAAGGAATAAGGAAAAAGGTAAAAGCAAAGCTAATTTTTTTATCATTATTTATCTCGTTTTAGTAAAGTTGACGACTATTGCCAAATCTTAATTTTCTGCATAACGCCCATTTAACGGGCAAAAAATTGTTGGCTAAAATGTTGAGGAACGAAAACAGCCAACTGTTTTTTGTCCCTG
Organism: Colwellia sp. MB3u-8; assembly: GCF_014076985.1. Taxonomy (NCBI): domain Bacteria; kingdom Pseudomonadati; phylum Pseudomonadota; class Gammaproteobacteria; order Alteromonadales; family Colwelliaceae; genus Colwellia; species Colwellia sp. MB3u-8. The sequence continues at coordinate 526 of NZ_JACGVA010000045.1, read as the reverse complement.
TTTAAATGCTTGTTATATAAAACTTTTAAATATACTAGCCATATAGAATGAAAGCAAACAAGGCCCGAAAATACCAAAAATAGCAAATGAACCAAGTAGTAGCCGAAGTGTTAAACTATTTCCATACGCAATTGTTTTACCAAATAAAGTAGTAGTTTGATCTGAAGGCCAATTTTTAAAGGTCATAAACCAATGATATGACCAATAAGAGCAAGGTATTATTAAAAATACACCTACTTTTAGCTCCAATAAGTAACGCTGCTCAAATAGCTTTTCGATTGGCAAAGAAGCGTTAATTATATTTTGATGTTCAAAATAACCAAACACATAAGCAATAACTATTAGTAAAAGTGATAATCGCCCTAAAACTTTATGCATACACCGAACAGTCTCGTTTTATATAACGCCCTAATAACAGGCAAAAAATTGTTTGCTAAAATGTTGAGGAACGAAAACAGCAAACTGTTTTTTGTCCTTGTTGATTAGCTTGTTAGCAGTTTTGCCATCCGCTCTAAATCACTAGCAA
>NZ_JACGVA010000044.1:0-6871 GCF_014076985.1 Colwellia sp. MB3u-8 | reverse complement strand
CTCCGCACTTTGTGACCGCATTAAACACCGAAATAGACAACCGTATGGTAGAACAGGCAACAGTGCTAAAGGCGACAATAGAGCGTCAAAGAACAGAACTACGAAATTTAACTGAAGACCTTGCTGCAACTGAGCAAGGTCTCACAACAGCACAGGTTGCAGCGTCAGAACTAAAAACAAAAACAACGGAAGTTCAAACAGAACATAAAAACCTCAACGCTAAATATAACGAAACTGTCGAGACATTAAACAATAAATATAATGAAGAAACGGCTCGATTAAACAAATCGATCATCGAATTAAATGGAAAAATTGAAATCTTACATGGAAACCTCAACAACAAAACTGAAGAGCTTGGAAAACAACGAAATATTGCAGAAACAAAGGATTCTGAAAACAAAAAACTTGCCACAGAGACGAATGAAATCAATAAATATTTACGCAAGAAAAATGATGAAATAACAGATAAAAAAGAGGAAATAGCCAAACTCGAACAAAAAATCATTGGGCAAGAGAGTGAACTGAAATCGAAAAATGAAATAACAAATATTCACTTGGAAACCAACAAAAAACTAACTCATTCAATAAACACAGACGCCAACAAAATTACAGAATTAGAAAAACGAGTGGCAGCAGCTGAAACCGAACTGTCAAACGCGAATATTGACAGATCGACCCTAGCTGTAAAATTAGAAAATGCAGAAAAAAATGTGGCCCGATTAGAACAAAATAAATAAAAAAACTAATTACCAGGGACGCAGTCGACTGAACAATGTCGGCCGCTGCTCATCCAACTGTTTATATCGATAATTAAAAATATTTGGTGGGGTCAATAATGTGCTCTGTCTTTTGAATGCGCGATTGTAATCTGTTGTTGAATCAATTTCGAAAAGTCTTGAATTTTGAAATGGATCAGTCCAACTTTTTTTACCATCGAGAACGACAAAAAAAATCTTGTCGTTAATGTTTGATATCTTTTTTTTGATAACTTTCAATCGTTTACGAGCATCAATAATCACATCATTCGTTAACATTTCTGGCGATAATTCACTGTACTCCACATAAGTTTCGTGATCTTCGCGTATGTTTTCATACACCATTCTGAATACGTGACGATAGATTGCTCTAAAAATCTCTTCATTTGAACAAACAAATAATTGTGTGGAATATAAAAATGACGACCAGTCATTATCGGAATCCGGTTTGTCGGGCCATACCGATTTATTCCCGCCTTGCATGGTGGCAGAAATAAATGGATCCAACCATGCTCGTAATTGTGATTTTTTGTTTTTTATGTTGCGAACAGAATTCTCCACTTCAATTATAAGCAAATGGTTTTCGTCGTTATCTTTTATCGCACAATCTGGTAAATTCCCTAATTGAATATTTACAACAGTTTTTGACGTTGCCATTTGCAGTTCGGTAAAAACACAGTCGACTGATATATTATTTAGTTCAGACAGCCTGTCCCAACCGTAAAAATTTTCGCCGTTTAAGTTTTGGCCGCTGATAAATTGAATCAAAATTTCATTTGTAATAAAACGATGGTACTGGCGAGATTTTGCATTTATACCCGCTCTCGAAATACCAATGACAGAATGATGCTGTTTCAAAAGAAAATTTCCCCGCCTTCGAATTTTATAGGCTTTTATATTTTTAGAGCCGCTCGCGAGTAAAATATATTCATCAACATATTTGTCTTTTACTAATCTTTTTAAAATTCTTTTTATTTGGTGAACCGGTTTTTTAGTGTCATTTTTTAGTATCAATTTTGCAATTTGATACGCTGTCAACCAATCGTAAAATTGGATGCATCTCAGCGTATTTATCACCAACTCATTAGCACGAAGATTGGTCCGCGACATGGGCGATTTTTTTGGTTTTTGTTTTTTGTTATCCGTCATAACTTTTCGTACTTATTTAAAAAATATATTTTTTAAATAAGTACGAAAAGGACGAAAACCCATTCGCCCTACCAAAAAAATAAAACACTTTTTTGGTAGGGCGAACAGTGCACACTCATACGAGAGATGAATCTCTCTACTGCGTACTGTTTTCGGCTGTACCAGATGATTTTGCTCCGCAAAATACAGCTGCTACAACACGAAAAGCGGCTGCCAGAATTACTTCGTAATCCCGACAAACCCCAACCCATCGGTAAGAATTTGGGCTCACTGCGTTCACCTCAAATCTTAGCCCTCGCGTTGAGGTTTGTCGGCATTACGACTGTGAAACAGGGCAATATTTAAACATTAAATCGACTTTTTGCTCGCCGTTCCGACGACCCAAAAGGTCTGATTTTATGTAATAAATATAACCCTATTCCACAGCACGAAATTCTGCCAGCCGCGCCCTGGATTTTGGTTCCGGTACAACAAATAATGGGCGCATGGAATGCGCAAATACCCATCATTTGTTGTACCGGAACCAAAACTACGGGAAAGAAAAACCGAGCCGCTCCGCCCATTATTTGATGTGTTAAAAAAAAGGGTACCCTCACAAAAACACGTGAGCCCTTTTTTTTTAACACATCAAATAACGGTTCCCGAACATCTAATTGGATGAAGAAATTTTAAAATGGGCGCATGAGAATGCGCAAAAATCCATTTTAAAATCCCTCCATTCAATAAGATTCAAAAGCAAAATCAAAACCATTCATCTTTTCGACTCGTCAAAAAACCTTCATGGTTCCAAAACAACAAAAAACAGTTCAAAAGATAAAGATGAATCAGCAAACAGGGAAACTTTAGTGGTCCAAAAAACCGGATCTTAAGTAGGGTTGGGTTGGATAAATAATTTTAGGTGTGATTTATTTTTTCTATGGCCGCATCGGAGATGCAAAAAAAACAACGAACGAATACATATAGGATCCAGAGGGTTAACTGTTTGAGCATAATCAGATTTTCTATTAATTATCAGGATCAAATATAATATTATTTTAGATGAGAAATTAGTCGTTGATAGGTTTGTAAATATGGGGCAACATGGTTGAGTTAATTTTTTCTGAGGCTAGAAAAAATTAAACCCCGCAAGTCACAGAAGTTGTCGCTTCTCGTTGCAGGGTTAATTCACACAAATACAGAGGCAATATTAATGATTTTCAAAAATAATGCAACTCTGAATTACGCAATAATTTGCGATAAGTTCAGGGTGTATGCAACTCAACAGTAATTTCAAAAGAAATGCGCCTACTCAATTGCTGATTAATTTCAACTGTTCTGCTGAACAATTGTATTATGACGATCTCCCATATCACCCATATTGCACAGATAATTTTAAAACTGGTTCGTATCAATTACGCCGAGACCGCGCGATTGAAAAATCCATCATCCAGCATAACCCAAACCATTTGATCAGGTGCCTTGTCTTTGATATGGATAAACCAAAGGGCGCCAATGCCTACTGGAATGCACAAGATCACTGGAAAGACGTCGGGGCTCCAGAGCCTAACTGGATTGTCATTAATCCCGTTAATGGTCATGCCCACTACTACTACATGCTAACAACTCCAGTGCCTATTACTGACAATTCACGCATAAAACCGCGTAAATATATTGCAGCAATTCAACGGGCGCTTAGAATACAATTACAATCCGATATTGGATATTCTGATCACCTAGCGAAAAATCCAATACATGAAAAATGGACCGCCCTTGTCACCAGGCATGAAACATATTCGCTTCAAGAACTTGAACAATACGTAGATCTAAAAACATTAGTAAAAACACCCAAAAGGGAATCTGAAGGGCTTGGGCGGCATTGTATTCTATTCGACGAATTGAGATGGTGGGCATACAGCCGCGTAGAATCAGCTAAACAAAACATGAGTTTTGAACAATGGCTGAATTCATTATCAACCAAAGCTACTTCACTCAACACATTCAACACCCCACTAGCCTATTCCTCAATTAACAGCACAGCTAAAAGCATCGCTCGCTGGACTTGGACTGAATACACAGGAACAGGAACGAGTAAAAATCGTGGTCGAGATACAAACAAAAATCATCAACTGGAACTTACAGACAAACAAACCTACGCAGCAATAAAAACAGCAGAACAAAAAGTCGATAGTTCGATAACCCAAATCAAGAATGCAATTCTCATTCTTGAAAAAACAGGGTGTAAAGTCACCAAACCAGCGATAAAAAAACTGACTGGTAAATCACTTTCCACTATCAAACGTTATTGGAAAATAGGGGTTCATTAGGTGTACATCAGATAACCATGCTGTAGAACTGGATTAGGTCAACCTCTTAATAGCGCCTAAAAGCTCAGTTAATAGAGTTCCAATCTCTATCTCACCAAATCAATACAGAATCCAAATAACTCGCCGATTGAAACTCTCTCCACTGACAGATTGATCACAAAACTACGCAACAACACCAAATTTTGGCCATCAAAAAAAAACAAATCTATTCTAAATATGTTGGAAAATCCGTACACACAAAACCCAAAACAATTAAAGCTCCTCTAAGCTCCTCTAAGAGCCTCCAACTGTCGGATAAACCTAATGGTATAGGAATGTATATTTAACAGAAAACAGGGCGCATACTAGAGTCAATCATGCTGCAAATTTCACGCAGAACAAAATAATAAACCAAAACCAGACAGTTTCAGCTAGAAAAAAATAAAAACCCAATAAAATCATAAACAAACTATGTCCGCTATTGTTCAGTATCGGACAAAGAGGACGTAGTCTATTCTATTTTGGAACAGACTAGGATAGGTGATATCTGAAAAAGGCAAACAGAGCTTTAAATTCCAAAGACCCTTGTTTCTCCAAGGGGTGCTAATGTATCTTGTCTCAAGTCAGGTAAAAAAATACCGCAATTAAGCGGTATTGATGAGGCTTAACGAACTACGCCAATAGTTCAGAAGAGCCGATTCATTATGTGACTCTATTAATGTACAACAAAAATGTGTTGAATGACAAATTTTCATTTGACCAGGCATTGGGCCCAGCTGCTCATCGAGCAGGTAACAACAGGTATAGAGCTAATTCATTATGTGACGATGATGACTAGCTCCATCGAGAGCAAAACAATGATCAAATACATAACATTATTCGCTATTGTTTGCGTCGTAATATGGACTGGAGGAGTTGTAGATTTAATAGTTACAATTCCATGTTTTCCAGCACTATTACCGCCAAAACCAATAGACAAAAACTAAAAACTAAAGCCACCTTAGGTGGCTTTTTTAATGGCTAACTGATCACCATGGTGGCTATGGTGGCTATGGTGGTATGTTATTTAACTTTCTAAATTAATTTAAGGAAATTTGTAACAAATACCAAACCTATTGCAGGGCTTATTGTTTTGCCTGATTTATAAATGGCTATTTAGCGATTTAGCGATTTAGCATTCAAAAAAAAGAGCTATGACATTTCTTTAGTAATTATATCAATAGCCTTTAGCAGTAGTTCTTTCTGAGTCATATCGTGTTCACTTGCAAGTACCTTAAAAGCTCGCTTAACCTCAATCGGGACTTTAAAGTTGAGGTCCACCAACTTACCAGATTCTTTCTTGGTGGTGTTCTGGACTGCGTTAATAACAACTTTTTTTGAGTTAGGCTTAGGGGCATCTATAGTTATACCTTTTTTCATTATTTACTCCGTAATTTTTTTAACAACGGCTTTTATCAAAAGACCTGCTTTTTCATTTAGAGATTTTACTCGCGTTTCAGTTAAGCAATAACCACGGTCTAGAGCTTGGGAATAACTTGTTTTATGTGCAATAGCCTCATCGAATACATTGAAATTATACTCGCGAATAGCATCAATCGCTCCGCGAGTTTCAGCATCTGAAGAAGTTTTGAAAATAACAAACCAAATTCTTTCTCGTTCAACACCGTTGGAAACCAACTCGGCCGCTAAACCAATTTGAGGCTCTAAATCATCAATACTGGTACCTGTAGGGAGTATCACCATATCAGATACTTTTGCGGCATCTAAAGTGCCTTGCGTGGCGTGTGGCGCACCATCAATAACTAGTAAATCAAAATCACCAGCCAAAACTAATGCTTTACTTGTAACTTTAAAATCTTGGGTTTTAACCTTTGGCTCTATATCTACAGTATCGCGCCTTTTGTCGCTCCAATTTTTTACTGTTCGTTGTGATGGGTCAATATCTGCAAGAAGAACATCCCAACCTGCACGCGTTAGCTCGACAGCTATAGTCCGTGAAAGACTACTCTTACCTACGCCTCCCTTTTGCGATAAATTACTGATTATCATACGCTTCCCTTTTTAATTAATCGCTAAAATGCTAAATAGCATTTTAGCATTTTAGCGATTAGTTGCAAGTATGCATTATGCATTATGTTAACCAGTAAAAAACTTAGTTAAATGAGCCAGTCGTCCCATTTTTTAGCTCCGATAATTCATTTGAAAACTTGGAACGTTCCTTATTTTTCTGGACACTGGACACTGGACAGTTAATTATTAAGCTTAATGTCCACTGTCCAGTGTCCAGAAAATCTGATATAATAATGTTAATTAAAAAATCAAACACAGGTGTTAAAAATGAGCGATTCAATCAAAATCAACAACAGTGACGAACAACGTAAATTAGTATTTTTGGAATGTGAAACCATGCAATCCGAGGGGGTTGTCGAAATTTCATCACGAACAGTTGCAGCTCGACCAGGCATCAATTGGGGAAAAAGCACGATTTCAAAATTTGTCACAGAATGGCACACACTAAAAGATGCCAAATTAATCGAAGTGCTAGAGCAAACACGCATGTCTCCGCACTTTGTGACCGCATTAAACACCGAAATAGACAACCGTATGGTAGAACAGGCAACAGTGCTAAAGGCGACAATAGAGCGTCAAAGAACAGAACTACGAAATTTAACTGAAGACCTTGCT
>NZ_JACGVA010000043.1:0-3862 GCF_014076985.1 Colwellia sp. MB3u-8 | reverse complement strand
AAAAAGGAAGCTAGATTGAACGGCACTTCCATTGCCAAACCAAAGAATTGAACCAAACGCAAAACTATGCGATTTGCACTAAACGATAAATAAAATCATTCGATTTAGTGCGGACAACTAACGCCACGTTAAGCGGCAAAAAATTGTTGGCTAAAATTGTGAACGGAGTGAAACAGCCAACTGTTTTTTGTCCGTTTGAACGCCTTGTTAGCCGTATTTAGCTCTGTAGAAGAAATCTACGAAGATCTCGCTCTTGACGCATGACATGTAATATATAAACTTTGTCGCTATCCACTTTATAGAAAATACGACAAGGATTAACATTAACTTCACGGTAATTTAAGTTAATTAATTCAAGTGGTCTTTTACCTGATTCAGGATGGTCTTCTAACCTAGATATTTTGTCAAATATTTTGTGAGTCAATTTCTTAGCCGCATCAATATTACTTAAAGCAATATACTCAGCAATATCATTTAAATCATCAAGAGCTGGAGATGTCCAAATTATTTCAGCCATTTGCTCATTTTCTCTTTTGCTTCTTGATTCGAGAATGTATTACCGCTTTTAATTGCTTGCTCACCGCGTGCAACACCCTCAAGAATTGCCATTCGTTGCTGCATAAATTCATAATCGTCAACATCAACTAAATATGCCGATGGTTGCCCATGCTCAGTAATTAACACAGGTTCTTTGGATATGTGAAGGTCAGCTAAAATTTTTGTAGCTTGACGCTTAAGTGTCGTAACAAGTTCAACTCTCATGATAAATCCTATTTAGAACTCAAATAATGTATCACTATAGTATCACAAAAGTTCGAGGTTACAACTATACGGCTAACGCCTCGTTAAGAGGCAAATAATATGTTGGCTAAAATCAGCGACGCAGGAGCAAAAGCCAACTGTTATTTGTCCTGCTTTAACGACTTATAGTTCGACCAAGCCACTTAATGTCATAAAGTAACTTACTATTAGATTAGGTGGAACATGCTTCTGTTGGTTACGAATATTAAATGGCAAACATCCAATGTTTCTAACAAGACGTTCGAGCCAACAGAGCAACTCATTTCAAAACGCATACTCAGGGATTGCCTACCACGACTATCTATAAGACCTGCGAGAAACGAGATTTCAGCACATTCCATCTGTAACTTTACTAGCAGGAGCCACAAAATGAAAGCATATAACATTAATGATTTCGCTGCCTTAATTGGTATTGATTGGGCAGATAAAAAACATGATGTCTGTGAACATCAAGTTCACAACAAAAAACACCACTACTCTATTATTAAGAGCACCCCAGAAGCATTATACGACTGGGCAATGAGCCTTAAAAAACGCTATCCCAACCAGAAAATAGCGGTGGCCTGTGAACTTAAAAAAGGCCCCCTCATTTATACACTCACTAAATACAATCATCTGGTCTTGTTTACGATCAACCCATCAGCCGTCGCTAATTTCCGTAAAGCCTTCACGCCAAGTGGTGCTAAAGATGACCCCACGGATGCACTTTTACAAGTTGAAATACTCACCCTGCATATGGATAAATCATCCATCATTGAGCCTGAATCAGCGGCTATACGCTCGCTAGCACAGCTCGTTGAATATCGCCGGAGCTTGGTACAGGACAGTGTAGACTTGTCGAATAAAATAACAGCCACATTAAAAAACTATTACCCGCAAGCACTTGAATGGTTTAAAGAAAAAGACACATATATCTTTTGCGACTTCATCAGTAAATGGCCATCTCTTGCTAAAGTTAAAAGAGTAAAAAAACAAACCCTCTTAGACTTTTTTAACAGCCATAATTCACATTACGTTCATGTTAATGAAGCGCGTATTTCCAGTATAAAAAGTGCTATGCCATTAACTGAAGATTCAGGCGTAATAGAGCCAAATCAAATGTTGGTAGAAGTGCTCATCAAACAATTTAAAGTGTTATTAAAAGGTATTGAGATGCTAGATAAAGCTATAAAACTGGCCTATAAAGCACAACATGACAAAGTTATTTTTGATAGTTTACCAGGAGCAGGTCCACAACTTTCACCACGCTTACTCGTTGCGTTTGGTAGCAATAGAGATCGTTATGACGATGCGTCAGAGTTACAAAAATACGCAGGCATTGCGCCTGTGATTGAACGTAGTGGTAAGAAAATGTGGACACATTGGCGATACAGTTGCCCAACCTTTTTAAGACAAACCTTCGTTGAATGGGCAGGATTTTCGATACGTTATGCATTTTGGGCAAAGGCTTATTATGAACAACAAAAAAGCAAAGGAAAACCACATAACAGTATTATCAGGTCGCTCGCTTTTAAGTGGATTAGGATCGTATTTAGGTGCTGGAAAACCAATACACCATACGATGAGTCAACATACTTAGCGGCATTGAAAAGAAGAGGCTCACCGCTGTTAAAATTTGCAATAAATAGCTAAATTTTACTAGTTGTCCACCTCAGGGCGTGTTGTTAGGCATACTTTACTCACAAGCAATTTTTGCTTTAACAAACTGCCCCATTATATTCTTACTATCAAAATCGTTGCTAGACACTGTAAGTTGAAACGATCCATTTTCATTGCTTTTTATATGAACAATTTTGAGTGCTGCTAAGTACTTTGATAGTTCATTAAAGTGGCAGTTACTTTCTGGTTCTACAGTAGAAGTTGCCATTCCAGCTTTCTGACTTTCCATATACGCTTTCATGAAATTTGCTTTATCTTTAAATTTAATAATTACAAAGTTCGAACTATCAACTTCATAAGAAATATTCGATTCTTTTAATTTAGAAATAAATAAAGCTTGGGTGTACTTATTATCAAAAGACTTCATTGAGTATGTTTTCTGCTCAACCGAACAACTAACACAAGCCACTAAAATTAATAAAATGCTCAAAACTTTCATTGTATGCCTAACGCCCCATTAAGAGGCAAATAATAGTTGGCTAAAATAAGCGACGAAGGAGCAAATAGCCAACTGTTATTTGTCCTGCTTGAATGGCTTGTTATGTACGAACTACGACAGTCTTGCCAATATAGTCGTGAAGAGCTCTGCGCTTATCGTTAAACAGCATGGTTACAAATTCAGATATTCCCCAAACCATAGCTAGAATACCAAAACCGATTACTCCATAAGATAAACCCTCAGAGATAGCACCTGACATTTCTAATGATGTTGCTACTACTAGGATGATTAAGACCCAAGAAATATTTAAAGCTAAATTAACTGACTCTCTACGCAGTGCTTGTTTAACGTTTATCTCAGTCTCTGTGTCATGGTTTAGGACTTTAACATCCATAATCATTTTTCCAATAGTTTGACCAAAATAACCATGCATAAAGATGGCGTATATTGCGAATTGAACACCGTTTAAAGCTTGAAGGAATTTATCTTGAGCACTGTATTCGAAACCAAAAATCAAGCATTCGACATACAAGATGATTGCGAATACAACCCCATCGATTGTAGCAGCCCAAAACCGAGGCCAAAATGTTGAATACTTATTTACCTCTTGTTGCTTTTCTATCTCTTCTTTTATGTCTGGATCTTTCATTTTATTTGAAATAGCTAATTCTAATTCTTTAGCTCTTTCAGGATACTGTTCTTTGTCGATATGATTTTGAACATCTAAAAGTTCTTCTAGTGTGTAGTTATTATAATTAGGACTAGAATCCATGTGCTTAACTCTCCTTGAGTACATAACGCCGCACTAAGCGGACTAAAATAGTGGGTTATAATGTGTAGCGAAGTGATCTTACACCACTTTCGTAGACACATTTTAAAGTCCTAATTTCTCATATTTTTCTGGCGTTGTATAACCTAAACTTGAATGTAATCGTTCTTGATTGTAAAACGCTATATATTTCT
>NZ_JACGVA010000042.1:0-35955 GCF_014076985.1 Colwellia sp. MB3u-8 | reverse complement strand
AGAAGATAACTAACCGATACAGAATCTCATTCGCTCTATACCGTAAAGTAATTCGTTGCTGCAGGCCTTGCCTGAAGCGAGGTGCGTATCTTACGCACCTGAGTTTTAATGTCAACGTTTTATTTAGATTTTTTAAACTTTCTTTTCAGAAGATTCAAACTCACTTTTAAAACGTTAAGTTAACTTAGTCAGCCTAGACTGCTTTAGATAACTCATTAAAACCGTTCGTTTGGGTTACCCCTTGGAACTGGAGCGCATTCTAGCGATTTCTGACTTCACGTCAACAGCTAATTAGCATTAAATTACGATTTAATGTTTGTTTGCTTTTTAATTAAGCAATGTGAGCAAATAGAAGCCGATACATACATTAATAAACACGAATGCGTAATAAATAGAGGGCTTTTACTTTAGTTAATGCAACTACCAATAGCCTTCAAACGCTTTTTATCTTAAATGATTAACTTAATTATAAGATGCTGCCTAATAATATTCTATTAGACCCTTCTATACTGTATTGATTTATAACCATGGTTATAAATCAATACAAGCATACTTACCGCTAAGATTAGTTATTGAATAGCGCTTAAGTTTAATCTTTTAATATAATTAGTTAGTTATAGAGCGCAGAAGGCATTTTTGACTAGACTGGATTGAATGCAAGGTTTAGAAACAAAAAAAGCCGCTAGATAACTAGCGGCTTTCATATTTAATATTGTTATACCTTACAGTAAATCAATAGATGGCGGTGAGGGAGGGATTCGAACCCTCGAAGGCTTGCGCCTTACACGCTTTCCAGGCGTGCTCCTTCGGCCACTCGGACACCTCACCGTATTAATCACTATGTATTGAGCTCCTTGTACTGAGCTGCGCTATGGTAAAAAAATAATCTCTATAACGCAACCTAATTTAAACAAAGTTCAAGCACTTGCTTATTTAACAGCCAACGTATAATAAGATTACTTATTTTTGTTCATTTCTGTATTAAAATTTAACATGCGATCCAGTGATTTAAGCGCTCCTGTGCGAAGTTTCATATCAACGAAGACTTCTCTACCTTCAGGGTTTAAGAGTGCTTGTTCAATTTCCTTTAAGCCATTCATTGCCATCCACGGACAATGTGCGCAACTACGACATGTAGCACCTTCGCCAGCTGTTGGTGCTTCAAAGAATTCTTTATCAGGACATAACTGTTGCATTTTATAAAAAATACCACGGTCCGTCGCCACAATGAATTTTTTATTAGGTAGCGCTTGAGCCGCTTTAATTAATTGGCTAGTTGACCCTACCGAGTCGGCTAGATCAATTATTTCAGCTGGTGATTCCGGGTGAACAAGCACGGCAGCATCTGGATGAAGCGCCTTCATATCAATTAGCGCTTTAGTTTTAAACTCATCATGAACAATACAAGCACCTTGCCACATGATCATGTCGGCACCGGTTTGCTTTTCAATGTATGCCCCTAGATGCCGATCAGGACCCCAAATAATTTTCTCACCCAGGTCATCAAGATGCTCAACAATTTCTAAAGCGCATGATGAAGTCACTATCCAATCAGCACGAGCTTTAACAGCGGTAGAAGTATTAGCATAGACCACAACGGTTCTGTCAGGATGTTGATCACAAAAAGCACTAAACTCTTCAATTGGGCAACCTAAATCTAACGAACATGTGGCTTCTAATGTCGGCATTACCACTGTTTTTTCTGGGGTCAGTACTTTAGACGTTTCACCCATAAAACGCACACCCGCTACAATCAAAGTCTCTGCAGGATGGTTGTTACCGAATCTTGCCATTTCTAATGAATCAGCAACACAACCACCGGTTTCTTCTGCTAATGCTTGAATTTCAGGATCCGTGTAATAATGTGCAACAAGTACAGCGTTTTTTTCTTTCAATAATAATTTGATACGTGCTTTATACTCTTCACGCTCTGCAGCACTTAGTGGCATAGCCTTTTTGGGGAATTGAAAATCAAAATCAACGGCTAAATTTGCTTGGGTCATATGTCTTCTCAATGAGTGCCTTAAAAATCGTAAGAATTATAAGGTATAGAAGAATAAAAGTGTACTACGAATATGGTTCAAGGTGGACAAGAGATATGAAAATTAAATTAACGAGTGAAAAATAATGTCGGTGGTTAGATAAAATCAAACAATACGGAGGAATAAGATAAGGTAATTAAAAGTGGTCGGTCGTGAAGGATTTGAACCTTCGACAAATTGGTTAAAAGCCAACTGCTCTACCAACTGAGCTAACGACCGATAAACTACTTTTAATTTTTAAAATGAAACAGCATGGTGCTAATTTCAATGCCACTAGATTCTTAACTATCAACTATTAAGGTTAATGTTAAGAAAAGTGGTCGGTCGTGAAGGATTTGAACCTTCGACAAATTGGTTAAAAGCCAACTGCTCTACCAACTGAGCTAACGACCGTCATATATTTTGAAACAAATACCCAACACTTTTATTGGTAAAAAAGTGGTCGGTCGTGAAGGATTTGAACCTTCGACAAATTGGTTAAAAGCCAACTGCTCTACCAACTGAGCTAACGACCGGTATTTGTTTCCGCTGGACTACTCGTCCAATGCGGGGCATATAATACTCATAATATTTTTAAGTGCAACAACAATCGTCCACTTTTTTACACTTTATTTTTTGTTCGAACAAAAAGCCATCAAAGCGCACAACTTATGAGCAAAAATTATGGTTTGATACTATTTAATCGTGCTTGTGCTAGTTTTGCAGCACTTGAATTAGGGTATTGCGCTATCAATTTTTGGTATACGGCAATCGCTTTGATTTCATTATTTTCTTTTTGCTCAACCATTGCAAGCTTTAACATTGCGTCACTACGTTTATTGGAATCAGAATAATTACTCACCACTAGATCAAATTCTTGACGTGCTTTAGTTAAATCACCTTTGTTAAACAATAACTGTCCTAACCAATAATGAGCGTTCGCTGCATAAGTCGAGTTAGGGTACCTTTGATTAAACGCTTCAAACTCAGGAATAGCTTGTTCGTAACGCTTATCTTTTAACACCATATTAACCGCACGATCATAGGCTTCATTTTCAGTTAAGTTATTACTGTAATTTACCTTACCTGCATTACCGCTAGGTGCAATAATTGTTGCGGGTATTTGATTTGCTGGTTTTAGTGCTTCTGATACTCTGCGATCAAGCTCTTGATACAACTCACGTTGACGGTCAAGTACCTGACTCAATTGATAAGTGTGTAACTCAGTGATGCCACGAAGCTCGTTAACTTCGTTTTGCAGCTCATCGAGTTGTCGTTGAACGTTAACTTGGGCTCTGTTACGGGCATCAAGTTTGCGTTCAAGACTAACCAGCTGTTCACTCAAGCTTAATTTGGCAGCCTTGGTAGGCGTGCCAGCGGTTACTTCAATAACAGGAGCCCGTTCAGCTGCTACTGCCAAATTGGCAGCCACAGCGAACGTCATCCCGAATAGAATACTATTGGGTTTCATTTCATTACCTAATTAGTAGACCAACACGGCACGACGGTTTTTAGCAAACGCGCCTTCGCTACGATCTTTAACCATTGGTTTTTCTTCGCCGTAACTTACTGTGCTTAATTGTGCAGCTGAAACGCCCATGTTCTCTAAAAACGTTTCAATAGCTTTTGCACGGCGTTCGCCTAATGCAATGTTATATTCAGGTGTACCACGTTCATCAGCATGACCTTCAATTAACACGTTGACCGTTGAGTTTTCGTTAAGAAACTCAGCATGTGCCTCAAGAATAGCGACAAAATCACCACTTACTGTTGATCTGTCAAAATCAAAATAAACAATATGCTCTGAACGTAATTTTTCAATTTCTTGACGTTTTTTAGCTTCAATAGCATCAGCACGTTGCATTGCTTCAACTTTTACAAGCTCGGCTGCTTCACGAGCTTTTTGTTCAGCCATAACGGCTTCATTTTTTTGCATCGCACTAGCGTCTTCGCTAGCTGAGTCAGATGAACTACAAGCCGATAAAGCCATGATAGGTAAAACAACCGCTAAGGCTTTTACTGTTTTATTAAAGCGCATTTTATGTGTCCTTATTATTTACAAATTAAATTACTAATAAATATTATAAAAATGGTGACCATGAAGGTGACTTCACTTCGCCATTAAGTGCTGGCAACCTTGCCTTAAATCTTCCATCTACGGAAACTAAACTTAGTACCTGACGATTATCGTGTAAAGTACTATAAATAATCATACCTCCGTTAGGTGATATACTTGGTGACTCGTCCAAACGTGTTGTGGTTAACACTTGAAAAATCCCTGAATCAAATTCTTGCTTGGCTAGATGATACTTACCGTTTGTACGATTTACCATCACTAATTGACGACCATCAGGTGTTAATGAACCACCTAGGTTCATTTCGCCATCAAAAGTTAGTCTTCTAATTTTGCCATCGACTAAACTTACGCGATATAACTGCGGTCTTCCACCTCGTTCTGAACTAAATATCAATGAATTACCGTCTGGTGTCCAACTGGGTTCAGTATCAATGGCACGATGACGGGTTATACGTCGTAACTTTTTCGTTGCAACATTCATCACGTAAAGCTCAGGATTATCATCTTTAGACAATACCATTGCCAGTTTTTTACCATCTGGTGACCAATTAGGTGCACTGTTGATGCCCTCAAACGAGCTTATTAAGTTACGTTGCCCGGAATAAATATCAATAATATGAATTTGTGCTTGTCTATTTTCAAAGGTTACATAAGCTAATTGATTACCACTGGGGTGCCACGATGGTGACATTAATGGCTCTTTTGAACTTAATAAAACATGTTCGTTAAAACCATCGTAATCGGCAATAGCTAACTGATAAGGATATTCACCTTGATCGCGCACAATAACATAGGCAATTTTTGTTAAAAATGCACCGCGTGTACCTGTGAGCTTTTCATAAACAGCATCGCTAATACGGTGGGCGTAACGACGAAATTGATCGGCGCCAATCTCAACGGTACTTTCATCCAAAATATGATCTGAGGTAAGCACTAACTTGCCATTACTTAACATTTGCGTTTCGCCGCCGGTAACTTGGCCACGAATAACATCAACCAGCTGGTATTTAATTTGATAACGACCTATCGAGGTTTCGCTAACTTCACCAATAACAACGGCTTCAACCCCTTCACTTGCCCAAGCGCTGTAATCAATTTCACTATCCTTGTTAGGTATCTGAGGATAACGTGAGGCTTTAATTGGACTAAATTTACCACTGCGTAGTAAATCATCACTGACCACTGTAGATAAACGCTCTGGCATGACACCGGTTCCTGTCCATTTAAATGGCAACACAGCAATGGGTCGTGCACTATCAACACCTTCGGTGATAACAATTTCTAACGTTGCCATTACCTGCTGCGAAAAAACTGCAGCAAAGAATAGTAAAAATAAAGTTACATTTTTCATAGAGTCGATTATCTTCCTAATATATACAAAAACTTAATTAAATTTGTCTGGCGCTACCATTAAACTGATCGTTCTCATTTCTCGAAATATTTCAGGGTCTTTAGAAACGGGTAAAGTACCCGCCTTATAAACCGCAGTTTTTGCTGCTTCACAAACTCGTCTGTCGCCTTGGCCTGTGACCACATTGGTCACAAAACCTGATGGTGCTAGACTTATGGTTAATTTACAAGATTTACCTTCCATCGTGCTACGGTCAGTGATCAAATTACGCTTTATGGTTTGCGTTATTAATGCGGTAAAGCGACCAATTTCTGTCATCATTTGTTGGCGACGAGCCTGTTGACGATCGGCCATTTCTTCAGCCATTTGTTGCTCTAATAACTTTTGCTGAGCGGCACGTTCTCGATCTTCTTGCTGTTTACGTTTTTGATCTGCCGCTTTCTTTTTACGCAAATCTTCTGCTTTTTTAGCCGCTTGCTCTTCTTTTATTCGCTTAGCTTGCGCGTCTGCTGCGGCTTTATCAGCTTGCGCTCTTTCAAGCTCTTTTTGTTTGCGCTGTTTGTCTGCCGCATTTGCTTTAGCTTGAGATTTTTTAGCCGCGCTGTCAGCGGCCTTTTTTTCTTGCTCTTTTTTCTTCCGCTGACGTTCAAGACTCTTAATGCGCTTTTCTTCATTTACTTGTTTTTCTTTTGCGGCGGCAATACTATTTTCAAGATCTTTAAGCTTTTGAGCGTTATCGGCCTTTTGCTTTTTAATCTTATTAATTTGCGCCTCTACTTTACTTCTTTCAACAACAACCGCTTGAATGGGCTCCATTGGTACTGACGTTGGCGTCGATTTTGGTGGTGATGAGAAATCACCCCACAACAAAACAACAGCCAGTACTATGTGTATAGCAAAACTTAACGCTAAGGGAGTTGAATACTTCGATGACACTACTTACTCTCCGGGGTATCAGTCATTAAACCAACAGATGGTACACCTGCTATTTTTTGTAACATCACCATTAATTGAATAACCGCATCATAAGAAACCGCACCATCGCCATTAACCACCACGGGGGTATCAGGTGCCAACTTTAAATGTGCGGCAACTAAGGTGGCAACTTCTTCTGCCGACATAGGTTCGTTTTTGCTGGTACCCACCGCCAAATAATAGTTGCCATTGGCATCAACTGAAGCCACTAAAGGCGGTTTCATGTCTTTACTAAGAGGTTGTGCATCAGCTTGCGGTAAATCAACTTTAACGCCTTGTGTTATCAGCGGTGCCGTCACCATAAAAATAATCAGCAAGACTAACATTACGTCAATATAAGGCACTACATTTATCTCAGCAACCTTGCGGCGCCTGACTCGATTATACATAGTTAATCTCTACCTTAGCCGTGTTGCTCTGTCGCTGTTTGTCTTTGTAATATACTTGAAAATTCGTCCATAAAGTTACCATAGCTATTTTCAAGTTTTTCAACATTATGACTAAAACGGTTAAATGCCATCACGGCAGGAATGGCGGCAAACAAGCCCATTGCAGTCGCGATTAATGCCTCGGCAATACCGGGCGCAACCATAGCTAGAGTGGCTTGCTCAACAGCACCTAAAGCAATAAATGAATTCATGATACCCCAAACGGTACCAAACAAACCAATGTAAGGGCTTATTGAGCCAACGGTGGCCATAAAGGGCAAATGTGTTTCCAAGTTATCGACTTCTCTTGACATTGCTACGCGCATTGCTCGGTGTGTGCCGTCAACTATCACTTGTGGTGCATAGCCATGCGATTTACGTAAACGAGCAAATTCACGAAAACCAGAAACAAAAAGACTTTCAATACCGTCAATATGCTCTTTGGCAGAAACTTCACTGTAGAGCTTACTTAAATCAGCCCCACTCCAAAATTTGTCTTCAAAGTCTTTTAACTGTATTTGAGCTGCAAGCAATACTTTACGACGTTGAAAAATCATGGTCCAACAGGCAATTGAAAATCCTAATAAGGTCAACATGACCAGCTGAACTAATAAACTGGCCTGTAAAAATAAATCAAAAAACGAAATTTCAGCTGACACGTTTTAATGCTCCTAATATGCTTTTGGGGATAGTACAAGGTTTAGGTTTTGCTAGAGCCAAGTTAACACAAGCGACTTTAATCTCAGCCGTACACAATGTTATCTGGTTCTGGTTCACAAGTTGCTGTGAAAATACCAAACTGGCAGACTTTAATCGGCTTATTGTTGTGGTCATTGTTAGCAAATCATCAAGCTTTGCTGATGCCTTATTGTCCATTGCCACCTTTGTGACCACAAAACCGATATTTTGTTCTAAAAATATTGATTGATTAATGCCAAGTTCGCGCAGCCATTCTGTTCTAGCGCGTTCAAAAAACTTTAAATAGTTCGCGTAATAAACGATACCACCGGCATCGGTATCTTCATAGTAAACACGTACGCTGTGCTGATGACTGTTTAATGACATTAAATTTATTCGATTTATCTTAGTATAAAATTTTCAAGTGCTTATCTTAATAGATAAAGCTCACATGGAACAAGAGCTAAGGTACTTTCTTTGTAAAAATTTCAACAATAAATCTAATTACGGATATTTTATGAGTATCATATTATCAAAGATCATTACTGTTCAGCGACTGTACATGGTTACTTTCTCTATATTACTGTAATTTATTTCGCATTAGTTTTTCTAATGGTTAACATAAATTATTTTTGTTTGTGTTACTCAGCTCATCGGACTAGAATAGCCTTGTTGTTTGAGCTAGCGCACGAATTTTGTTTTTTACATTTTTCATCTTAGCCCACAAATGTTTTGATAGGTGTTGTTACCTTTCTCTGTTATATATTTTCTAGGACCCCCATTTCCTTTCCTCAGCTTATATTTTAAGTTGGCCCACATAGATTTATGTGGGCTTTTTTTTGCTTAAAATTCAAAGAATAAACATCGACGCTCTTTCACATCCATGTGACCACGCCATACCGTTCATCCTGAACATAAAAAGCACCCAAAGGTGCTTTTATAACGGTAAAATTAGCCGTTAACTTGGAAAGTCTAAGCCAAAGTGTAGGTAAGCTCTACTTGTAGCAATTCGCCCGCGCGGTGTGCGTTGTAAAAAACCTTGCTGGATTAAAAAAGGCTCTAATACATCTTCAATGGTTTCACGTTCTTCGCCAATGGCAGCGGCAATGTTATCAAGACCTACGGGGCCACCGGCAAATTTATCAATGATCGCTTCCAATAATTTCCGGTCCATTAAATCGAAACCTTCATTATCTACCTCTAACATATCTAAGGCACTAGCAGCGGTTGCTTTACTGACTATACCGTCAGTTTTTACATCCGCGTAATCTCTGACTCTGCGTAATAAGCGATTAGCAATGCGCGGTGTACCACGAGAACGCCTTGCGACTTCAAATGCTCCCGCTTGAGCAATGTCTAAATCTAAGAAATGTGCTGAACGCATGACAATTTCGGTTAACTCTTGCGTGTTATAAAATTCTAGCCGTTGCACTATGCCGAAACGATCGCGAAGTGGTGAGGTTAACGCGCCTGCGCGAGTTGTTGCACCAATTAAGGTAAAGGGTGGTAAATCAAGTTTTATAGAGCGGGCTGCTGGCCCTTCGCCGATCATAATATCTAACTGATAATCTTCCATCGCTGGGTAAAGAATTTCTTCTACCACAGGACTTAAACGATGAATTTCATCGATAAACAAGACATCATTTTCTTCAAGGTTAGTCAGTAATGCGGCCAAATCACCGGCTTTTTCCAATACCGGACCTGAGGTAGCCCGAACACTTACGCCCATTTCATTCGCGACAATATTGGCTAAGGTGGTTTTACCTAAACCCGGTGGACCAAAAATTAATAAATGGTCAAGCGGCTCGCGTCTTTTCAAAGCCGCCGCAATGAAAATTTCCATTTGAGACTTTACATGAGCCTGCCCAGTATAGTCGGACAACATTTTAGGCCTAATAGCTCGGTCAACCGTTTCATCTTCACGGGTGGCTACGGGTTCAATTAATCTGTCTGCTTCTATCATGTATTACTCATTGAAAAAATCATTAAAAAACTCATTGAAAAATTTTATCGTCATTTACCTTTGGCCCAAACTTGTTATCGTCGATATGGCGAAGTGATTACTACTTATAACATGGCTTTTAAAGCACCACGGATCAGGTCTTCGCTACTTTTGTCAGGATGAAAAACTGATCTAACTGCTTTGTCTGCTTGTAGCTGACTATACCCTAAAGAAACTAAGGCGTTAATAGCATCGCCTTTACTATCACTGATAAAGGCATTGGCTTGATGAACATCCGTTGGCATCATATGCACCAAAGCGTCACTACTGTCAGTTTGCCAATCTTTTAATCTATCGCGCATTTCAATCAACAAGCGTTCCGCTGTTTTCTTACCAACACCGGGTATTTTCACTATGGTGGTTAAATCGTCATTTATAACACAACTGACAAATTGATCGGCAGACATGCCTGACAAAATAGCCAAACCTAATTTAGGCCCAACACCATTAACCTTGATCAGTAAGCGAAACAGTTTACGCTCAACTTTATTAGCAAAGCCATAAAGTAATTGTGCATCTTCACGTACCACAAAGTGGGTATATAAAGTCGCTTCTTGATTAACCTCGCCAAGGGCATAAATACTGGTCATTGGCATAGTCACTTCATAGCCAACACCATTACATTCAATTAAAATTTCGGGGGCCATTTTTTCTATTAATATGCCACGTAAACGTCCAATCACGGCTTAACCTTTGCTTGATATACTATATGACAACACCATACCACTAGATATTTATACAGTAAAGTTTACGCCCTGAATTATTTAAACCGGTACGCAAATAACGATAATACTAGAAAAATAACTATTAGCGTAAGCGTCCACGTACTGTTTTAGTGGCTTGGCCTGAAAGTTTACTGATCGAGTCGTGACTGTGCGCATGACAAAGTGCAACGGCCAGTGCATCGGCGGCATCAGCTTGAGGTGTGCCCGGTAATTTCAAAATAGTTTTCACCATATGTTGCACTTGAGTTTTATCTGCCGCACCTGTACCCACAACCGATTGCTTAATTTGTCTAGCCGAGTATTCTGCAATCGTTAAACCATTGTTCGTCGCCGCAACAATAGCCGCACCTCTGGCTTGGCCTAACTTTAATGCTGAATCAGGATTTTTCGCCATAAAGACTTGCTCAATAGCAAACATGTCAGGTTGAAATTGCAAGATAAGCTCACTAACGCCAGCAAAAATTGTTTGCAAGCGCATACCTAAATCTTCACCTGCCGCTGTGGCTTTAATACAGCCACTGCCTAAATAGGTAAAATTACGGCCCGATTGTTTAATGACGCCATAGCCGGTTAAACGTGACCCTGGGTCAATACCTAAAATAATACTCACTTGTTATTTACCTTAATAAAAGCGTTAACTTTAAAAATAATACTATTGAAAAAAAACGCACGAATAAGGCCTAAGTAGCATTAATTCGTGCGTTTTAATTGTTTTAACATTAACGCTTAGTCACGTTAAAATTTTTCTAACAGAGGTTATTCTGCTTTTGGCTCAGTATCAATTTCTTTTGCCAAACAAGCAATGCCTAATTCAGCCAGTTGTGCTGGGTTTGCATGACCTGGCGCATTAGTTAACGGACACGCCGCAGTTGTTGTTTTCGGGAATGCCATCACATCACGAATTGAACTAGCTCCAGTCATCAGCATTACTAAACGGTCTAAACCAAAGGCTAAACCAGCATGTGGTGGCGCGCCGTATTGTAATGCTTCTAGTAGGAAACCAAACTTTTCTTGCGCTTCTTCATCGCTAATACCTAGAATGCGAAATACAGCGGCTTGCATATCTTGATTATGAATACGCACTGAACCACCACCTAATTCACAGCCATTAAGAACCATGTCATAGGCATCAGACAAAGCTCCCACTGGGTTTGCTTCTAATTCAGCCGCAGTTAAATTGGTAGGCGCGGTAAACGGGTGATGAATAGCATGCATGTTGCCATCAGCTTCTTCAAACATTGGAAAGTCTACCACCCACAATGGTTTCCAATCACCTTGCAATAACTCAAGCTCTTCACCCACTTTTAAACGCAAGGCACCTAATGATTCAGTCACCACATTATAAGTGTCTGAGCCAAAGAAAATAATATCGCCGGTTTTAGCATGAGTACGGGTTAATAAGGCATTAACGGCGGCTTCATCTAAGAATTTTAAAATCGGTGATTGTAACCCTTCAAGACCGGCATCAAGGTCATTAACTTTTAACCAGGGCATGCCCTTAGCGCCGTAAATACCAACAAACTTAGTTAACTCGTCAATACCTTTACGAGAGAATTTAGCGGCGCCTCCCGGTATACAAATAACCGCAACTCGGCCTTTATCATCGTTAGCGGGGCCAGAGAACACTTTAAACTCGACATCTTTTAATATGTCAGCCACGTCAACAATTTCAAGTGGATTACGTAAATCTGGTTTATCAGAGCCAAAACGAGTCATCGCCTCTAAATAGGTCATGCGCGGAAATTCACCTAAGTCTACGTTAAGTAGCTCTTGGAATAAGCCGCGGATCATAGTTTCAGTCACTTGCATCACTTGATCTGAACTCATAAATGAGGTTTCAATATCAATTTGAGTAAATTCTGGTTGGCGATCTGCACGTAAGTCTTCATCACGAAAACACTTAACGATTTGATAGTAGCGTTCCATACCTGACATCATCAACAATTGTTTAAATAATTGTGGTGACTGTGGTAAAGCAAAAAATTGCCCTTTATGAGTACGGCTAGGCACTAAATAATCACGCGCACCTTCAGGGGTAGCTGCTGTAAGAATAGGTGTTTCTATATCCAAAAAGCCTTGTGACTCAAGTGATGCACGCACCGCTGAAGTCACTTTAGCGCGAAAACGCATGCGCTCAGTCATTTCTGGACGACGTAAATCAAGATAACGATATTTTAATCGTAGCTCTTCAGAGTTCTTCTGATTTGAATCTAAAGGTAGCGGTGCTGACTTATTTAAAATAGTCAACTCTAAGCCCAACACTTCAATAGCGCCCGTTGCCATATCTTTATTCACTTGGCCATCAGGACGAGCGCGCACTTTACCTTTGATTTGCACACAAAACTCATTACGCAAGGTGTTGGCTTTTTCAAGCACTTCAGGAAAGTCCGGGTCATAAACAACTTGTACAATACCTTCACGGTCTCGTAAATCTAAGAAAATCACCGCACCTAAGTCACGACGACGATTAACCCAACCACAAAGTGTGACTTCCTGACCCACATGAGATTCATTAACCTCACCACAATAAAGACTACGCATGTATTTACCCTAAAATTCGAATAAGCTGAACAAGTTAACAGATGTTTTATAAATCTATAACTTGTGATGATAAAAATTGCCAACATTATAAAGCAATGCTAAGTAAAGTCACCCGACATTCAATGAATAGTCTAATTAGACCCGTTCCACTTCAGTATGCCGGTTAATGATATTGATAATGCTTACCCCCTCAAGCTTTAAGCAGGTTTTGCATTCCATGCTAAGCACTGCCAATAATGGCGTAAAGTCGGCTATAACGCCCTAAGCAGAACATAAAAACACATTACCTTGTTTATCAGAGAATATATCAGGTAAAATACGCTTTTATAGCCTCAAACGTTAGTATAGTTTTGTCATCATGAAAACATCAGATACCGATTTAATTTTTTCTAATAAACAAAGTAAAATCAAAGACTTTGCATTCGACGCACAAGTCGTAGAAGTTTTCCCCGATATGATCAGCCGCTCAGTGCCTGGTTATAGCACTATTATTGATACCATAGGCCGACTCAGTCAGCGCTATGTCACCGATAACAGCCAAGTTTACGACCTGGGCTGTTCGCTCGGCGCGGCAACATTGGCGATGCGTAAAGGTATCAGCGCAAAAAACTGTAAAATTATCGGCATTGATAGCTCAAGCGCTATGGTTGAACGCTGTAAAATGCATGTAAGTGCTTTTAAAGGTGAAACACCGGTTGAGATAATAGAAGCTAATATTCTTGATATTGAAATTAAAAATGCCTCTATGGTAGTGCTTAATTTTACTTTACAATTTATCGCGCCAGAACAACGCCAATTATTGTTAAATAAAATAGCTAAAGGCCTTAATCCCGGTGGTTTATTATTACTGTCAGAGAAAATAGCCCATACCGACAACGTCTGCAATGAGTTACTCGTCGACTTACATCATGACTTTAAGCGTGCCAACGGTTATAGCGAATTAGAAATCGCCCAAAAACGTACCGCACTAGAAAACGTCATGCTCACTGATAATTTAGACACCCATTTAAAGCGTTTGAAACTGGCTGGCTTTAACCATAGCGCCCCTTGGTTTCAATGTTTTAACTTCTTTTCTCTGATCGCGATTAAATAGCCCCATGATTTCATTTAACAACTTCTATCAAAAAATAGCGAGTAATCGCTTAAGCCACTGGCTTAACATTTTGCCCGCTCAACTGACTCAGTGGCGAGAACAACATTTACACGGCGAGTTTGCCCAATGGCAAAAAACCTTAATGGCGCTACCAAAAACATCACCATCAAGTGTTGATATTAGTACCACAGTACGGGCAGGCGAACGCGCTGACATTAATGACGGTGAATATAAACGTTTAGAGAATTTACTGAAAAAGTTTAAACCTTGGCGTAAAGGCCCGTATCATATTCATGGGCTGCACATAGATACGGAATGGCGTTCTGATTTTAAATGGGATCGCTTAGCGCCGCATATTAGTGACTTAACTCATCGTTATGTACTCGATATTGGCTGTGGCAGTGGCTATCACTTGTGGCGCATGCGCGGTGCAGGTGCTGAGTTTGTTGTGGGTATTGACCCGACACAATTGTTTTTATCACAATTTCAAGCCATACAACATTTTGTTCAAGATGATCACGTTAACTTATTACCGCTAGGTGTTGAACAGTTGCCTGAGTTAAATGCCTTCGATACGGTATTTGCGATGGGCGTTTTGTATCATAGACGCTCGCCAATAGATTTTCTTTACCAACTAAAAGCGCAATTAGTTAAAGGCGGCGAACTGGTCTTAGAAACCTTAGTGGTCGATGGCGATGAAAATACCGTGTTAGTGCCGGGCGAACGCTACGCAAAAATGCGCAATGTTTGGTTCTTACCCAGTTGTGATGCTATGTGTGCATGGCTTGAACGTTGTGGTTTTAAAAATATTCGTGTGGTTAATACTGATATCACTGCCCTTGACGAACAACGTAAAACTGATTGGATAGATACTGAATCATTACAAGACTTTCTTGACCCTGATGATAACAGTAAAACCATTGAAGGCTACCCAGCGCCAAAACGGGCAATATTTATTGCCAATAAATAGCCTTATGTTCGTTGACTGTTACTAAAACACCAAACTATTTTCACCACTGAGGGACAGAGGGATTTCGTCCTACGGTGAGAAGAGTAAAAAGTTAAAGTCATGTCTTAACTTTCGACATTAAATTTACTCCTTCTTTTCTCATGCTTTCCTCACTGTAAAATACTAAAAATTCACCACCGAGAGACTTGGCTCTGCACCTAGAGGGAAAAAAATTAAAGTCGTTATTAAACTGCTAGCAAGTGCTGAGTAAGAGCTAACTTAATGGCTTAGGTATTACCTTCCTTTAAAGAATAATATATTATTTGTATCATACGGTTAATTCAGCTTGAAAACAGAGGCATCATGGACAATCCTTGGCAAATAAGACGATTAGAGCGAGTCGCAAAAAGACATCAAGATCACCGCAGCCCATTTCAACGTGACCGAGCACGTATTCTCCATTCAGCCGCATTTCGACGATTACAATCAAAAACCCAAGTGATGGGTAGTGGTCAAAGTGACTTTCATCGCACCCGATTAACCCATTCTTTAGAAGCTGCACAAATTGGTAGCGGTATTATCGCGCAAATTCGCAGTAAATATCCTGAGCATAGCGCTGCCCTACTGCCTGCTGACGACAGTTTAATTGAAGCATTATGTTTAGCGCATGATATCGGCCACCCCCCTTTTGGCCATGGTGGAGAAATTGCCCTACATTATATGATGCGTGACTATGGTGGTTTTGAAGGCAATGGACAAACCTTTCGTATCGTGGCGCACTTAGAACCTTTTAGTGAACATTTTGGGATGAATTTAACCCGCAGAACACTACTGGGCTTAATAAAATATCCACAAACCTTAAACCATTTACAACAAAATATTCCGCAAGCAATACCGGCATCTTTTCGCCAATTAGAAGCGTCGAAATGGCAGCCCCCCAAAGGCTTATATCTTGACGATATTGAAATGTTTCATTGGGTATTAGCGCCTTTATGTCAGTCAGACAAAGCACTTTTTCAACAATTTACCACCAAAGCGAATAGCCACAGTAAAACCCATTATAAATCTTTAGATTGTTCTATGATGGAATTAGCGGATGATATTGCCTATGGCATTCATGACCTAGAAGATGCCATAGTTACCGGCGTAGTTAATCAACAAGACTTTAATGAAAATGTGATCAAAAGGCTACTAACAATAGACGATGAGTGGCTGAACGACTATAGCTTAAGCTTAGCGGATAATCTTTTTAGTCCTCAACGCTATCAGCAAAAAGAAGCCATTGGCGGTTTAGTGAATTACTTAATAACCGCCGTCGAATTAGATGATATTAACGCAACTAAAACGTGTAACTTTCAAGAGCCACTTTTACGCTATAATGCCGTGCATCCGTTAATTGCCGCTCAAGTGCTACAGATTTTCAAAGACTTTGTTTATCAGTTTGTGATCAAGCAAACGTCCATTCAACAGTTGGAATATCGTGGTCAGCAAATTGTGATGGAATTATTTCAAGCCTTGTCTTCCGACCCTGAGCGCTTATTACCTAAAAACACCGCCATGCGTTGGCTACAAGCAAAAGAAAACAAGCTCAATCAACACCGTGTTATCGCTGATTATGTCGCAGGGATGACAGATGAATATGCCACCAAACTTTATCAAACCTTATTTTTACCCATAGGACAAACTGGGTTTGGTCAACACGACTATTAACTTATCCAGCGGATAACCTAAGCAGGTGCTGATAAGTTAAGTACCACTAAAAAATAGTATGCACTGTAATAACCCATGGAGAGGTTTTTCTAACGATGGCTAATATGCTAGATATTTATTGTGGCAGCAACGCCTTAAAAACAATACAAGCACACGGTTTTAAACAAGAACTTTTTACCACTATGCTGGGCGCCAGTGGTGGGCCAAAATGGTTTCTAGTTTGTATGTACTTAAAACAGACAATGTTAAATTTGATATCACAACATTTGTTAAGACGTTAATTCCCAAGAGTGACCTCAGGAATTAACTAGATTTTAAAGTATAAACTTAATGTGACTAACGTGTAGTTATTAGTCGAGAGGATTTCTTTTGACTAGTGACAGGCTGTGCTATTTTATTACTAGAGTCAGAGCCTGATGTTAATGCTAAATTTTGAGTGTTCTCCCATGCTTCAGTCCAACGACTTAAGTCTTCTTTCATCAGGATATTAATACGAGGTTTGATAAACGGGCCAAATTCATCTTCAGAAATTACACCGTCATTATTGTGATCATAACCCATTGTAGAATATTCAAGCACTAGCGCTCTGCCCGTATCATCGACTGAAATGACTTCCCAAGTACGATGGCGTGTCCAATAAGAATTTTCCTGATACAAATTAACTATGTTACTCTCTGTATCCCAAGTCCAATTGTCATCACCCATGTTAAAATAATCCACACCATGTTCATTCCATTCAGCGAGGTCACCTCTGATACCTCGATTGAAAGTACCATCCGCGTTAAATTGATATCCATAAATATTTTCAAGCTTTAATTTATCGCCGTCCCATTGATCAGCGATTGAGCCATTAATAAAAGATGCTTGTATCTCTGGTAGCTCAGTAACAAGATTATCCGTGTATAAAGTAAAACTGTCATCGAATTTAGCTATTTGTGAACTCACGACATCAGTTAATTTACCATCAACCCACTGTTCAATTTTTGCCAGGTAATGTTTACCTGATTGCTTAAAAGGCGTTATTTTATAGCTGATATTTTCTTGCGTCAGAGTTAAAGTTCCGTCATCAAGTGTTGGCGTAAATTGATAAGCCGACTTGTCTGTTGTCGCTGAGGTTTCACTAATGGTAATAGTGTCCCCGAAAAAGCCTTCAACTTGCTCTTGTGAAAGAGTTTCCTTCATTGAATAGTCAAAATGCATTACCCAACGACCAGATATATCATTTAGCACTTTGCCTGCAAATAAACTATTGTCATTGTGAACATAAGTACGAGTTGAGTTGGTCAATTTTGAAGCAGTGGGGGATTCACTCTGCCAATCCATTGCCTCTGGGGGTATCATTTTATAGCCAAATTCGCCTGAAACATTCACTTGGTAAGCTGTATCAGTTTTTGATAATAGGGTGACACTCTCATGTACTACGCCTGAATGAATTTCAATTTGTAAGTTTTGATTGATTACTCCATTATCTGCAGCTTCTTTTAGCTTATCTTGAACTGATTGTTCAAAACCATAACGCGTGGTTACGCTATCAAACGGATAAGAAAAGTAATCTAAGTTTACTTCATTTTTTTTATAGGCTAACACAAGTTTGCCATTGGTGACTGTCCAATCCACTTGTTTGGTATCAGCAGCATAATAGTTGATATAGTTACTTGCTGTTCCGTTACTATTAAAGTGCCAGCCATTTCCCAAATGTTGAAGCCACCCTTGTTTAGCGCCATTGAGACTGAGCATGGTTTTGTCGGTAAACATTTCAGTTGTGAATTGTGCTACCGCGTCTGGGTCCGAAATTGTTGCCGCTATGGCTACGTCTAACGCTTGAGTATAGGCTTCAGTTGCCTCGCCGCTTTCATCAACATAAGCGTTTGCTACTAGGTAGTTATTTATAGCCTCTGTTGTTGAACTAGCTTCGTCAGAGTCCAGTAATGACAAAATAGACTCGCCTTCAGGT
The DNA here is from genome assembly GCF_014076985.1 of Colwellia sp. MB3u-8. Taxonomy (NCBI): domain Bacteria; kingdom Pseudomonadati; phylum Pseudomonadota; class Gammaproteobacteria; order Alteromonadales; family Colwelliaceae; genus Colwellia; species Colwellia sp. MB3u-8. The sequence goes on along the minus strand of NZ_JACGVA010000042.1, from coordinate 17,451 downwards.
ATTTGAAAGTCGGGGTTATCTACTAATAATTTAATAAAACCTGCGGTTTCTAGCGTATCTTTTGCCGAAATGTCGCTTTTTAACGCTTCAAGCTGCTCGTTTGAAGCTATGTTTTGGTTTTCATTCCTGTCTTTCGCTAGTAAATACGTTGCCGTAGAAAGGTGAGTCACGTTAGTTCTATTGTTTTCTTGATTTGTTAGTTCTTTGTTAGCATCAACAGAACTAAGCAGATTTTTAACTTCTCCTAGCATAGCAACCAACACAACGCTTGCCTGATTGTTTATCTCACTACCTTGAGCTTTTATGAAAAGCATATTTTGCATGTTATTAATGGTGATGGGTAGCTGATAGTTACCTTTCGAGTCGGCTGTGGCGGTATAAGTTTGACCGTCTAATTCAACTGTAACTAATGCATTTGAGATTGGGCTGTCTGTAACTTTTCCCACTATTGTCATTGTATGATTGATTGTAAGGTTAACTTCAGCTTCTGCGGTTAATGCACCATCAGATATTTGATAGTTTAGGGTGTCAACGCCTGCATAATCTGTTTGTGGAGTGTATAAAAGCGCATTATCAACGATTTCAACCGTGCCAAATTGTGGCTGAACAGTGATGCTGTCTAAGGTTAAAGTATCACCGTTACTGTCGGTGTCATTAGCTAATACATCAAGTGTGCTTGAGTTATTATTTTGTGCAAGGCCCGTATCAGCATTAGCTACAGGTGCTGTGTTACTTGGTGGAGGTGGAGGGGGTGGAGTTATAGTTTTGATTGCTTCATCACTACCGCCACAACCTGTAATAATTGATAACGCTAGCATTGAAAGTAATAACTGTTTTTTCATGGTATGTCCTTATTAATTTTAATTGAGGTATTCATAAATATAAAAATGACTATTGAGCTAATCTCTACAATGAGAAAAAACACAAAGAAATATCCATCAATTTTATTTACTTTTACGCAGACAATGCCTTTAAAAACCGAATTTAAAGGTGTTGATTGCATTAAGAGCTATATCGTTAATTAACTATATGAGTTGCATTGATTTTATAGAAGATACGTTTTTAAAATAATAAAACGTAATTTATTTGAAATGATTTTTTTAGAATAAAGTGCAAAGTTATTAATAACTTTGCACTTTTGATTTATGAGGTAAAACTGTGGTGTTATTTACTCTGCAGCATAAATTTTATTAATAATCGCTTCATCCTTAACGACATCGTCCCATTTTACAGCGTTTGGACATTGATCATATGGTTCAAAGTTTAGCTCTTTTCTAAATCGTCTTAATTCAACTAATGCAGAATAATTGTAGGACCATTGGTCACAAAACCTTGATATGTCATAGGTGAGGGCTTCTTTTGCTAGACCAATTTTATTTTCAGCATTAAGAACATGGGCACAGTAAAACCAAATTGAGGTTGTTTAAAAAAGCCTTTCCCCACAACGTTTAAATTACCATCATTCACCTCAGAACTATTATGTTTTTTGAAATTAATGACAAAATATCCTTCATCTAATGCTTCTATACTTTTCACATCACAGTTGAGCTTTTTTAAAATAGGTTTCATCTGAGGAGCATAGCTTTGATGCATTTCGAACATTTTTTCATTCATTAATACACGCTTGTTGTGGAATTTAAACCGCTTCATCTATAGGCTCAGACAGAGTACTATTGCACTCTACCTGATGACTATAACCCTAATAATTAAGGGTTAATAACCAGACACCCGAAAATTAAATTGAAGAAATAAGATGTTAGATATTTATGCAGGCTCTAATGCCTTAAAAACAATACAAGAACACGGTTTTAAACAAGAACTTTTTACCACTATGCTGGGCGCCAGTGGTGGGCCAAAATGGTTTAGCTTATTTGGCTTAGACAAATACCTTTTTGGTGAATATTTTAAAGATCGTCGCACTGAATTAAATTTAGTCGGTTCGTCAGCAGGGGCATTTCGCTTTGCCGCCCTTAGCCAGCAAGATCCCGTTGCGGCGATTACGCGCTTAGCGACACTCTATTCACAAACCACCTATTCGGAAAAAGCCAAAAATAAAGAAATTACCGCCAAAGCAATCGCCCTACTTGACGAAGTCTTAGGTGCAAACGGCAGTGATGAAATTATTAATAATCCAATTTTCAAAGCACACTTTATTGTCGCAAAATGCCGTGGTTTAACTGCTTTTGAGAAAAAAACACCGTTAATGTTGGGGTTAATATCGAGCATGGTATTTAATCAAGTCAATCGCGGTTTACTGGCCAAACAATATCAACGCTTTGTTTACCATCATCCGACAAGCCAGTTAACGATTAATGACTCTTTTAATTTTAATACCCAATATCAAGCCTTGAGTCACAAAAACTTAACCACTAGCTTGCTTGCCTCTGGCTCTATACCTATTGTTATGGCTGGTGTAAAAAACATTGCCGATTCGCCAAAAGGCATGTATCGCGACGGTGGTATTATTGATTACCACTTTGATCTTGATATCAAACCAGCATCTGGCCTTACCCTGTATCCCCACTTTTCACCAACGCCAAAAGCCGGTTGGTTTGATAAAAATTTAGCCCGTAAGGTCAATACCGAGTATTACAAAAACACTGTAATGTTAGTGCCTTCTGCAGCCTTCATTGCTCAATTACCTTTTGCAAAAATACCTGACCGTAAAGACTTTATTAATCTAGCGCCTGCAACACGGCTAAAATATTGGCAAAGGGTGTTAAAAGCATCTGAATGTTTAGCGGATGAATTTTCAGCATGCGTAGCTAGGCCAACCACTGAACATATTAAACTCATTGAATGAGCTTAATACTAAACGGACTAATTTAGTCCGTTTAGTATTATTTGAATCAAGCCTTTGTGGCTATTATATTGTCAGACTGAGTTAAGCTTGTGGTGTTTGCTTGGGATTTCTCGGATAAAACTTATCCGGTAAGCCATTTATGTGTTCAAAAAATCGTGTGTCTTTGTAAGGCAGCTTCATAAAACCAGAAATACCAATACCGGTAATCGTTGGTAGCAACTGTAATATTTCTGTCAAGCATTGCGTAAATTCTGCTTCTTTATCATGATTTAGCAACATTAAATAACTGTGAATTTTAAGGTGTCGTGGCAAAACTTCAAAAATAATACAACCTGTGTGATGGATCTGATTTAAACGCGCTAGCACCACCATAACTTCGTCGGGTAAATATAAATATTCATCTGGGTCGACACCATCTTCAAAGTAAGAGTGCAGTCGTGTTATATCGTCAATATCGGCAATATCACTGACATCAAAATGGATAACTTGATTGGCTAAGGCTTGAAAGGGTTGCTCTTCATTTTCACGCTCAACATGCAAAGTATTTCTGGCATTGAATAAACAACTTTTAAAAACCCCGATTCTGAATATCCCTTGAGCCAAGCGCACCATATTATTCACCGCACTTTGAAACGATGTTTTCAGTTTAGGGTCAAATAACGATAAATTTGAGTCAATATAGACGCCATTTTTTTCCCAACGCACCGCTAAGCCACCCACGACAGGAAAATTAGCTAGACGGCTAACCGCAGCAACAAAAGCCTTCTCAGTATCGCCCATGCCCATAAGAAAATTCTTAAAGTATTTTTCTAATTGCACGTCGTCTATATCATTTAATTCGTCTACCTCTACAGATTCTCGCAGGAAAGATTTACGCGAACCATAAACCACAGTATCCATATTCTTGTGATAACTTTTACACCAAACTGGCACTAAAGGCTTAATTTCAACCGGCAAAGGCGGATCAGCCATCACGGTATTTTTTAACAGGGCTAGATGTTTAAAAAAATAGTCCCCCGCTTTATTTCGCTCACTTCTGTCTTTACTAAACATACCCGATAATATTTGTGCTAGTAATTTCGGTAAGCCCAAAGATGAAGGCGTGATCACCGCACTACCATAGCGACAAGACTGCCCTGAAGCTATGGCATATAAGGTTGCCGCTAGCCCTTGTTCGTCAAAACGGGGCGACGACATTTCACCGTTAATTTGCTCATCACCAATAAAGTAAACATCTCCTAAGCGGGCATTACTATTTTGTAAATCGCTGCTCATTAAATCCATAACATTATTAACAGTAGATTGGCCATTAACATCAAGTTGGGCGGGTACTGAAGAGCCCCAATCGACTAGGTAGACTTTCTCAGTTTCAGGGTCAAACACCACGTTTGAGGGTTTTATATCACCATGAACATAAGGTCTACCCTTCTCGTGTTGACTAGAATCGCGCAAATAAATAAGAATATCGGCAAGTTGCAAAGCAATTTTAACAACTAACTCACTCGATAAAGGCCCTTTTTGATAGGACAACTTCTCAAGATCTATGCCCGGAGCACGCTGCATATGGACAATTGATTGGCGCTTTATTTTGTAATAACCCATAATTTTAGGAATACGTTCATGAGATAATTCTCGCTGAATATCGGCTTCTTCAGCTAAGCGATCTTGAACATGTTGTGGCAGATTAATACGGGAAAACTTAAAGACTTGTGATTGCCCATGTTCGTCTTCACCGCCAAAGACAAAACCATAAGCACCTTTACCAATGAGGGCGATATTTTGATAACCCAACAAAGTTAACTGCTGCTGACAAAGCTCAACCCATTGCTTTAACTTGGTTGCATCTTCATGATTTAATAAGTAAATCGACTGTTCTTCAGCGATATAAAAATGCTGGAGTTTCTTTTCCGCCACTAGACTTCCTTAACTGTAAACATCTGGATCTAGATAAATTATCATTGAATTTAAGGCTAATTGATATCTTTTAGCTAAGTTCTTGTGACTAAAGTAATTCAAAAAAAATGAGTTATTTAGATTTATTATTTTTGCATCCTAATTGTTAATCAAAAAAACCTGCGTAATGCAGGTTTTTTTAATCAAGATAATTTCACAAGACTTATGACATATGCACTAGCATATTGCTTGGCTCTTCAAGGAATGACTTCCATAAATTACAGAAACGAGCAATGGTGCCACCGTCAATAGTACGATGATCGCCAGACCAACTCACTTGCATAATTGAGCGAGCTTCCACTTCACCTTTGTCATTAAAACGGGGTAATTTTTGTAACTTACCTAACGCAACAATGGCAGATTCAGGCTTATTGATAATAGGCGTTGCCACCGTGCCACCAATAGCGCCAATGTTTGAAATAGTGATCGTGCCACCTTTCAAATCAGCTGCTGGCACTCGACCTGAGCGCGCATCATTGGTTAAACGGGTAATATCCGCAGCTAAGTCTAAAATAGATTTTGTTTGTACTTGTTTAACATTAGGTACTAACAAGCCTACTTTCGAGTCAACGGCCATACCAATATTATGATCGTCAAAATAAGTTAACTCGGTGCAATCTTCATTCACTTGCGTATTCACTAACGGAAATTGTTTCAACGCTAACGACATAGCTTTCATAAAGAATGGCATCATGGTTAATTTGATATCTTGCTTGGCATAAACTTCTTTCAGTTCACCACGCAACTTAATCAAATTGGTCATGTCGATCTCTTCACAGTAAGTAAAGTGAGGAATAGTCGATACTGATCTCACCATGGCTTTTGCCATCACAGCTTTTATACCGCGAATAGGTTCAACGCGTGTGCCACCAACAACACTACTGGTAACATTGCTAACGACAGCAACGCTAGGTTCAGTCGCCACTGCGGGTGCTGGTACTTTGTTAAAAGATAAAACATCTTCTTTATAAACCCGACCTTTTTTACCACTGCCAGGTACTTGATGAATGTTAACATTTAACTCACGCGCAACACGGCGCACGGCAGGACTCGCGACAGCTTTTTCATTCACTACTTTTGCAACAACCGCCTGAGTTTCAACAACCTCAGTCTTAGCAGGTACATTAGTGGCAGCAGCTTTTGGTGCTTCAACTACAGCAGCAGTCGCTGGCCCAGATGCGGCAATTTCAACTGCAAATAAGGGCGCATGAACTTTGGCAATTTCACCTTTGGCATAATAAAGCTTAACCACTTTACCTTTATGCATAGCTGGAATTTGTACCAAGGCTTTATCGGTCATAACGTCAGCTATCGGTTGATCTTCTTCAATCAAATCACCTTCAGCTACTAACCATTCAACCAGTTCACATTCAACAATACCTTCACCAATATCAGGTAAAATAAAGTCTTCTACTTGAGTGCCACTAGCAGCAATAGGCGCTGGAGCTACAGGTGTTTCAGCAATTGTTGTTTCAACTATTGCTGGTGCAACAACGCTTTGCGTTTCAGCGCCACCTTCTGGTGTCATCGAAAATAAGGGTTGATGAACTTTCGCTATCTCACCTTGTGCGTAGTAAAGTTTGTCTACTACGCCAGAATGCATCGCTGGAATTTGAACCAAGGCTTTGTCGGTCATCACATCAGCAACGGGCTGATCTTCTGCAATCACATCGCCTTCAGCTACTAGCCATTCAACCAGTTCACATTCAACGATACCTTCGCCAATATCTGGCAGTATAAAATCAATGCTCATGCTAATAAATCCTAGTAAGTCATAGTGGTTTTAATTGCTTCAAAGATCTTTAAATGATCTGCAGCGTATTCTTTTTCAAGTGCTAATGGATAAGGTGTATCCATGCCACAAACTCGAGCAATTGGCGCTTCTAAGTGCAAGAAACATTCCTGTTGAATCGTCGCGGCAATTTCACTCGCAAAACCAGCCGTTAAAGGTGCTTCCTGACTGACAACAAAACGGCCTGTTTTAGTCACTGAGTTTGCTACTGTTTCAATATCCCAAGGCAAAATGGTACGTAAATCAATAACTTCACATGAAATACCGTCGCTTGCTGCCAATGCGGCTGCTTTCTCAACGATCTCAACTTGAGCGCCCCAAGCCAGTAAGGTGATATCACTGCCTTTTTGCACAACGTCAGCTTTACCTAAGGGTAGTTCGTAGTCTTCTTCTGGCACTTCACCAACTGATGCACGATACAAACGTTTAGGTTCAAAGAATATTACCGGGTTATCGTCACGAATTGACGCCAGTAACAAACCTTTTGCTTGATAAGGGTTACGAGGCACAACAACTTTTAAACCAGGTGTATGAGCAAAATAAGCTTCAGGTGATTGGCTATGATATAAACCACCGGCAATACCGCCGCCGTATGGCGTACGAATAGTCAATTTACCCACATCAAATTCATTACCACTACGGTAACGAAATTTAGCTGATTCATTAACAATTTGGTCAAAGGCTGGAAAAATATAGTCAGCAAACTGAATTTCAGCAATAGCGGTACTACCTTGCGCGGCTAGGCCATTAGCAAAACCAATAACACCTTGCTCAACCAAGGGGGTATTAAAGCAACGGCTTTTACCGTATTTTTCTTGTAAACCACTGGTGGCACGGAATACGCCACCAAAGTGACCCACATCTTCACCAAAACAAACCGCACGATCGTTTTCTGCCATCACGATATTAAGCGCGTCATTAATCGCTTGTAATAAATTGATTTGCGCCATTACTTAATTCTCCCTGACGTAAACGGGTAAGCTTTAGGGTGTTTTTTGATATGTTCTTTAAGATCATCAAATTGACTTTGTAACAAAGGTGGTACTTGGTCATAAACATCAGTAATGAGATCTTCTACTGGCGGCTTGTCAATTTTTTCAGCCACTTTAACGGCGGCTAAAACTTCATCTCTTAGCTTTTCAAACAAGGCAGTTTCTTGTGCTTCGTCCCACCAACCTTGGGCAAGCATCCAGTTCTTCATCCGAAGAATAGGATCATGTGCTTGCCATTTGGCTTCTTCTTCACGTGTTCTATAACCTGAAGGATCATCAGACGTTGAATGCGCACCTAAACGGTAAGACATAGCTTCAATTAATACCGGCTTGCCTTCTTTTATACCATATTCACGCGCCAATTGTACGGCAGCAATCACAGCTAAAATATCATTGCCGTCAATACGTATGGTTTTCATACCGTAACCCACACCACGTGAAGCAATACCATTACCGACATATTGTTCTTCTGATGGCGTTGAAATAGCGTAGCCATTATTACGACAGAAGAAAATAACCGGTGCTTGATGTACAGCAGCCATGTTTAACCCGGCATGAAAGTCACCTTCAGACGCTGCGCCTTCACCGAAATAACAAATGGTCACCGCATCTAAACCTTGCAGTTTTTGACCATAGGCATAACCGGCAGCTTGTGGAATTTGTGTACCAAGCGGTGATGAAATCGTCATATAGTTCAATTCACGACTACCGTAATGAATTGGCATTTGACGACCTTTACCTAAATCTTTTTCATTGCTGAACATTTGGTTCATAAAGTTTTCAAGGCTAAAACCTCGAAACATTAATGCTCCCTGCTCACGATACTGCGCCATGATCATATCTTGATCTTTCAGGCCAGCAGCACCACCAACACTAGCAGCTTCTTCACCGAGTGCCGTCATATAAAAACTGATGCGACCTTGGCGCTGTGCTGCCACCATACGTTCATCTAATACACGATGAAAAGCGAGCGTTTTATAGGTTTTAGTCGCCAATGCTTGATCTATGTTTGGCATGGCAGCATCTTGATAAATGCTACCATCTTGTTTCAATATTTTAAGGATTGGAATTTCAACTGAATGACCATCAATAAAAGCGGGTTGATGTACAACCGGGCTTTCGCTATATACGTCAGTGTTCATAGCCTTCTCTTTTTTTATTAATCTTGGATATAAGGTGACATTGCCTATTCCACCCTTGCTTTAATCAATGAAAGTATAGAAGCTTTCAACGCAAGGTGAAGATTGATGTCGTTATAATGAATTTTTGGTTGTAGTAATCTCGATCACTTTACCTTTACGTAAACTGAAACACAAGTCTAGTGATCAAAGTTAGCTGTTCTATTCCCCTTACAGCGAGCATAATTCTTTACAGTTAAACTCGCTACAATCCAGCCACATCACTCTAACCCATTGATAAGAAATACTTTGGAGTAAAAATAAATATCAGTACCTAAATACCTAAGTCCATATAGGTGCAGACTTTTAGTTTCAGATCTAATCTAAGTACCTAAATCCATTTAGGCACAGGTTATTTGTTCCAGACATAACCTAAGTACCTAAATCCATTTAGGCAAGTGTTGTTGGGGTAACGGTTAGCATGGCACGTTGACCAATAGCGACATTAGCATTAGGGAAAATAATTGCTTCGCCGTCTTGCTGAGTTTTAACTTCATTTTCACCATCAATCGCTAATACATGACCTTTAGGAAAATCAGTAAAGTTTTCAACATCATCAGCAAAAGTTAACGAAAAATTTTCATGCTGGCGATCAATGACTTGTGAGATTTCATAAAGGTTAAAGTCGCTGGCCTTATATGGCACTAAATCAAGCTGCTGACCTGAGACTAGCTTGGTCAAAGTGTCGCTAACTTGAACAAACTGGCTCATATCATTTTCACCAAATGGACGCACTTTACCTAGCTCAACCGTAAAAGCATCGGCGCCAAATTCATGTGACGAAAAATAGCTAAAGGTTGTGGTTGGAGAATGCGACAACAAAATAGTACTAACACCGCAGGCATGAAGAAACTGTAGCTGACTTTTTTTACGCGGTGCGCCATGCAAAAAAGGGTAAACCGCAAATTTATCACACTTTGAGCCACGAATAGCGGTATGTAAATCGTAATGACAACGACTACGTTCTACGCCATCTGCTGAGTCTAATTTACTGCCTGCAGCAAAGAAGTCTCTCACTGTATTTTCTAATAACAAAGCGCGATGACGCTCTTTGTTAATTAAACCCGCACCTTGGCCTTGGTCTTGTGAATGGCCGCCAGAAAATAAACGATTCAGGTTTTCTTCAATAAAGCGTTCAGCAATATTCATTGAGGCCGGATTACCAAAAATAAATAATACCCGCTCTGCTAACTTCAATTCACCTCGGATCAATTGGCCAATAATATCGCTGCAAATTTCAATAGGCGCGGTTTCATTACCATGGACAGCACTCGATAAAACAATATCTTGGCTGCTAGCACGATCAATCGGTTCGAAGGTAATTAAGCCGGTATCTAATACCGTGACTTTACTTGAGGTTTGAGAAGCTTGATGGGTAACATCAAAACTAAAAATACCACCAGGTAATGACCATTCATTAGCGCGAGTTATTGAGAGAAAATCACCACTTTGTTGTAAAGTTGATGCGAAGGCATTGGTTGAACTTGAAAAATCACTCACGTGTTTTCACCTGTTGTCATAAAAGAGTTTAATTGAGTAGCCTAGATTGGATACGGCAACGCTTATGGATTGCTGATTGCTAATTACTGATTACGCGCTATTGTACTTGATTTGAAACTAAAGGTCTTTGCGCTGCAAATTTAATCTCTTTTGTGCATGATTACTCAGTCTGAGCGTTAACAGTAGATATTTTTTGTCGCCATTGGTTGCTTAATAGGTTAATTGCTGGGTAGGTTGATTGCTAGGTAGGTATTGGTGAGTAGTAAAATATTCGTCTTGAACTGTCTCGGCTATCTTATTAACCACTTCAAGCAGGCGGTGTAAGATAGTTAATATTACAATTTTCAGAGTTCAGAGTTCAGAGTTAAAAGTTTGACCAGGTCACTAACTCGCTCTAGGGTATAAAGCGAGTTAAAAGTTTAAGCTGAACGTAAACATTTACAAGCGTATTATTAACCTTTGACTTGGGTTATTAACAGCAACTTTTGTCGCTAATAATTTAAATTAGGACTTTAATGTTAATAGCTACTTTTGTTGCAATAGCGTTTGAACTCTCCTGAGGTCATGGCGACTATCTTCGAAGGTAGCTAGATTAGACAAATATTATTTTTAACGCGTAATATCCCCTAAAAAATCTTAGATGTTTACATTGGAACTTGATGAAATTTATTAACCTTGCTGCGGATAACTATTTTTGCACAAAGGCTTTATAAACTCCGTTTGTCCAACCAAAGCCTTCTTGCACATCGTACTCGCCTCCTTCAGCTTTATCACTTTGCTGGCAGACATTGTATTTTTCCATCAGCTTGCCCGTTTTGTTAAAATAAACCTCAACAGTATTAAGCCAACGACTTTTAATTGTTTGCGCTAAAGACGCTTGCTGATAGTTAAGTAAACCTTGCACCACAAACCAGTGTAAAGGTGCCCAACCGTTAGGGGCGTCCCATTGTTGGCCGCTGTTAATAGCTGTAGTCGTTAAGCCTCCTTTTTGCAAAAACTTATCTTCAATAACATCAGCTATCTGCTCTGCTTGGCTTGAACTGGCTAATTGTACAAATAAAGGTAACACGCCAGCTAAGGAATACACCGCACTCTGGTTTTGCTGACCGATATCGTAATCCATAAAATAACCCTGCTTCGTTGACCACATATAACGATTAATAGCATTTTTTCTGCTTAGGGCATAATTCTGGTAACTTGCACTCGCCGCTTTATCGCCAGTCGCTAAATAATAATCAGCCAGTAGGCTTTCTTGTTTATACAACAAGCAATTTAAGTCTACTGGAATAATTTTGGTGGTACGAATAGAAGCCAATGACTGCGCATCAGCTAACCAACGAGAGCTAAAATCCCAACCCGACTCACAAGCCGCACGAATATTACGATAAAACTCACCAGGGTTGTCGGGCCTTGACTGATGTAGCAATTCTATATCTTCTTTATATGACTCTGACCGTGGTGTTTCGTTGTCGTCCCAATAACGATTTAAAAAGCTACCATCAGGCATTTTTACAACACGCCTATGCTCATATTGCCCCTGAGATAAACTGGCACTTCCCTGCATCCAAAATTGGTATTCCACTTCAATAGGCGTAATATATTTTTTTAAAAATGCGCCTTTATCGTCTTGATAAGGTAAAAGCAATTCAACTAATAAGCCTAGAATAGGTGGTTGAGAACGCGAGATATAATAGCTTCTATTGCCATTAGGAATTAAGCCGTAACGTGATTGTAAGTCGACAAAATTTTCTAACATAGATTCAACTAGCGCAACTTGATTCGACTCAACCAAGCCCAAAGCAGTAAAATAACTGTCCCAGTAGTATATTTCTCTAAAACGCCCTCCTGGCACTATATAAGGTTTATTAAGGGCTAATAAAGAGCTATTGAGTTGCTGATCTGCTGGCATGCGTAAAGCTTGCCATAAAGCGTCAATTTGCTTATTAATATCAAGACTTGGTGTTTCAATAAGTATTTCATTTAGCTTAGGAATAATAAAATTTTCTGCAATAAATTCAATGATTTTTTCGTTATTAATTGGCGCTGAATTATATTTTTTCAATATATCTTCAATCGGAAATCTGGCTATGGCGTCAGCAAAGGTTTTACTATCAGGAAAAATGCCACTCATTTGTACTTGATTAAATAGCTCACTTTCAAAGAATGCTAAGCTTGTTTGAACTTTTGACGTTATATTATTGGTGTGTTTCATTCGAGTCTCTATACCGGCTTTAAATCGAGCGTTTTCTGCGTTGCCGTTTTGAAAAAATACAGACTAATAAAAATTAGTCCCATAGGAATAAGTGACAGATAAAAAGCGGTTTGACCGCCAAAAGCTTGAAAAGAAAAGCCGGTAATAATTGAACCTGTTGTTCCCCCAAGAGCAGAAAAAATAACAATTAACCCTGTCATAGCCGCATGTTGCGAACGCTCTATACTGCTTAACATCACTGAATTAAGTACTGGATAAATAGGGGCCATCATCAAACCAATCAGGGGTAAAAGATAAGCAACTAAAGGCGCATCAAAAATGCTAGTCACATTTTGTGTTGAAGAAAGTTCGGTTAATGGTAATAGCACGATAATGGTTAGTCCCATCACTACTAAGCAGATGTTGAGTAATACATACCAATGAATTACTCGTAATACTTGTCCGGCCAATAATCGACCAATGGCAAGCGCAGCCGCAAAAATACTGGTCATTTGTACGCTAACATTACTGGGCAACCCTAGGACCTCACTGTTAAAGGTGGGTAACCAAGTGCCAATACCCTGCTCAATTAATACGTAAAGGAAGATAGACAGAACAAACACCAAGACTAAGGGCTGAAAGCTCATTTTAATCATGTGCATAAAACCACTGATCATGTTTTTATTTTCACTGCTTATTTCAGCTTTCTCAATGGAAGAAAAAGCGACTAAGACTAAGGTTAACGCGATCATTGCCGCCAGAGGGTAATACACGTCTAACCAATCAGTAGAGGTTTTGATATTAGGGTCGACATAAAAGCTAAATAACCAATAGCCCGACAAACTACCCAACATAAAAATACCTTCAATGGTATTAAGTAGTGACGAGTGGGCTTTTACCGATGATGATAGTTGACCAATAATCGAGTAAACCGATACTTTGACTAACGCAAATGAAACACCAATGCAGGCAAACAGTAACTTAATCACCCAAAAACTGCCCAGTATCGGAGTAATCAAACACGCCAGTGTCACTAATGACAAACCCATCATCAAGGTGACTTTATAGCCAATTCTTGGAATGAGAGAGGCAATAAAAAAAGAAACAAAAGCAATAGATAAGTCTTTGAAGCCCTCTAAAGTACTAGCTTGCGGCATACTAACACCAAAACTATTAATGGATTGAAGGATCACTGTACCAACGCTATTTAGCAGAATGGCAAAAACAAAATAGGCGGCTGCAATAGCACTTATGGTGACTAGTCGGGACATACTTTAACTTATCCTTTAAGGTAATTTTACTTAGTGTATAACAAAAAAACCACAATGCAAACGTTTGCATTGTGGTTTTTTTATAATCTATATCCACTAGTAGCTTAACTATCGCGGGTAGATTTTCGCTTAATAAGCTCAATGTCGATGACAACAGACTCGGCTGCTTGGCGATTAAATTGCCTTAATAGCTGCTCAACCATTATTTTAGCCGCTAATTTAGTGTCCTGTTTAATGGTAGTTAAGGCAGGATGAAAAAGTTCGGCCATCGCAATATCATCAAAACCAATAATACTGACATCATTAGGAATGTTAATGTATCTTTCTTTCAAAGCCTTTAAAGCACCTAGAGCCACCATATCACTCGTGGCAACTATGCCATCAAAAAATAACCCTTTAGCTAAAATTATCTCGCCAATTTTTTCATAGGCAACTTTACTGGTAATGTCACAAGATAAAGTTAACTCGGTTGACGAGTCTATATCAGCTTCTATTAAGGCTCTTTTATAGCCTTGATAACGTTCACTCATTTCAGCATGTTCAGGATCGCCGAGAAAAAGAATACGTTTACAGCCCCCGTCAATCAAATGCTGTGTCGCAAGGTAGCCGCCCAAGTCATTATTACTGCCAACAATAACGTAACTGGATTGTGCCGTTGGAGCGCCCCAAACCACAAGCGGAGCACCTGACTTAGCCACTTGTTCCACTTGTGTTGTGCTTTTACCCTGACCAATAACTATAATGCCATCGGCTCTACTACTGCTAATAAAATAGTTAGCCCAATCATCATTAGCCATGTGCGAATTTGACAATAATAATTCATAGCCATGTTGATTAAGCTCTTGGTTCAAATCGCCAACAACTTTAAGTAAAAAAGGGTCGCTGATACTTTGGTCTGTATCATCAGTTAAATTTAAAATAACGGCTACAACATTAGTCTTTTGGGTACGTAAACGACTTGCCGCTCGGTTTAAACTGAAATTGTGCTCTTTAGCTAAAGCTTGTAGGCTTTCTCGCGTTGCTTTTTTTATCAATGGGTTATCTTTCAAAGCCCTTGATACTGTTGACGTCGAAACACCGGCTAGCTTTGCCAACCCTGCTAAGGTTAATTTGTTGTCATTAGCCAATTGTCTTTACTTCCTAAGTTGATACAATTTTCAATTTTACAGCTTAATTTTTTCTGCTTAATAATGCTCAGGAATTATTGCACAATTAGCCAGTAATGCAATTGAAAACACAGAAAAATGCAAACGTTTGCAAAAATCAACTTGCAAACGTTTGCATTCACACTTATATTGCTTGTGGGGAAAAAAATATTCAACAAAACTATTAACTGATAAAGCGAATGCTCTTATCAGATCAGGGGAAAAAACATGACTAAGAATTTCAAACTATCTGCTATCACCATTGCAATAACCTTACTTTGCCAAGCAAATAATGTTTTAGCTGCAGAAGAATCAAGCCGTAAAGTAGCCAATGAGAAAATTGAAAAAATTATCGTTACTGGTACTTTTAGTGGTAAAGCGGTTGCTAAGGAAGAAGCCAGCTTTGCTATTAGCTCGTTTTCTGAAGAAGATATTAAAAGATTAGCTCCAAAAAGCACTGCCGATTTATTTAAAGCCATTCCTGGTGTTTGGTCTGAAAGCTCAAGTGGCGTTGCTGGTGCCAATGTTTTCGTGCGTGGTTTCCCTAGTGGTGGAGATGCGCCTTTCTTAACGGTTCAACTGCAAGGTGCGCCGATATTTCCGCCACCAACGCTTTCTTTCCTAGAAAATTCAACCCTATTTCGCTTAGATGAAACAGTAGAGTTTATGGAAGCACTACGTGGTGGTACCAACCCAGTGATCAGTAATGGCCAACCCGGTCTTACCACTAACTTTCTATTAAAAGAAGGCTCAGAATATACCGAAGGCTTAGTAAAATACTCTACTTCTGACTACGGTTTACAGCGTGTAGACGCAGTGGTAAGTGGCAGTCTTGCTGATGACTTGTTCTTCATGGTAGGTGGTTATATTAAAAGCTCACCCGGTGTTCGCGATGCGGGTTTTAATGCTGAAGAAGGCAATCAATTTACGCTTAACTTAACCAAAGTTTTAGATAACGGTAAAATCAACTTCTACACTCGTCAAACTGATGACCATGGTGTTTGGTATTTACCAACACCTTTAAATGTTGAAGGGGTCGACAATGAGTTTACTCAAATAGGCTCATTAAATCGTCAAGCAAGTATTCAATATGGTCCTGAAGGTAATAAAACTACTGAAACGGTTGATTTTGGCCAAGGGCGTGGTTGGAATGGCTCAGTGTCTGGCGGTAGTATTGACCTAACTTTAGATAATGGCTGGGGAATAGTTGATCGTTTTATTTACACTAGTGGCGATGCTGATACCTATGGTTTAGTACCAAACGGCTCGCCTGTTAAATTATCAACAGTGGCGGATAATGGCAGTACTGCATTTGGTAGTGCTTCAGGTACTGAATATTCAGGTGATACTGATGTTCAACAAATTGGTCGTTGGGTAGTTAAAAAACAAATTGAAGCATTTACCAATGATTTTGCCTTAACCAAAACCTTTGACATGGGCAGCGTAACCGCCGGTTTGTATAACTCTACTTTTTCTGCCAAAGATTGGTGGGCATTAGGTAATCATTCCTATCATGTCATAGCACCCGGCGGTGAAAACCTTACAGGTATCGATTGTAATGACAATGTGGATAGCTGTGGCTGGAATTACGATATTAATAGTGTTGGCGAGGGCCGTACAACAGCGGTTTACCTTGCTGCTTCTTATGAAGTATCAGATGCAATAACGATTGATGGTGGGCTGCGTCGTGAAAACCATCAAATTGAGTACACGGTTGACGAAGGCCTAGACGGTGTAATTACCAAAGCAGTTTCATACGATGAAACAAGCACGGCATGGACAGTAGGTACGAACTGGATGTTTGCTGAAAAACAAGGCATTTTTGTCCGCGCTAGTGAAGGCAGTAAAATGCCTTTCTTTGATGATTTTAGAGATAACTTTGGTGCCTACCAAACCGGTGAAGATCTGATCAAAGATGTTAGTCAATTTGAATTAGGTTATAAGCTTTCTACCAATAGCTATGAGCTTTATGCTACAGGTTTTTTCAACGAGGTAAAAGGTGACACTTTCGTGGCAACGCCAGGTGATCCTGCAGAAGTTTTTACCAATGAAGCTTATGGCGTAGAACTCGATTTTAATTACTACAGTAACAGTGGTTTTTCAATAAACCTAAATGCCACTTTGCAAAAAACAGAAGTCACTGAGCATAGCGATCCACTGGTTATTGGCAATGAATCGCCAAGATTACCAAGCTATCAAGTGCGGGTAACACCTAGTTATAATATCGACTTTAGTAATGGCATGTATGCCACCTTATACGGCACACTTAGCGTGGTAGATGATCGTTTTAGCGATGCATTAAATACCCCAGCAGCAGTATTAGAGGGCTACGAGAAAATTGACCTTGGTATGATTCTAAATCTTTCTGATGCAGTACAAATGCAATTATCGGTAAGTAACCTAACTGATGAAGAAGGTTTAACCGAAGGAGATCCACGTGACACCTTATCTTCAAATGGTCGTTACATCTTAGCGCGCACTATTGACTTTAATGTCAGTTATCAGTTCTAGTTTGCACTAGTGTCAGTTAACAACAAAGCGAAACAACTTGATTCGCTTTGTTGTATTGACTCACTATTAACTAAGCCAGTAACTAAACCAGTAACTAAACCAGTAACTAAACCAG
>NZ_JACGVA010000041.1:0-34490 GCF_014076985.1 Colwellia sp. MB3u-8 | reverse complement strand
CGTGTTAGCGCCGATGGTAGTGTGGGAGTTCCCATGTGAGAGTAGGACATTGCTAGGCTTCTATTTAGAGAGACCCGTAGCTGACGCTACGGGTTTTTTGCTTTCTGGGATTTGATAAATAAAGCCGAGTTAGCTTGCTGCAATCTCAAAGGCTACAAAGTTTTAAGAAAACCCTCTAATCTCAGTCAATAGCTTTTTTTTAATAGCTTATACTCATAGCATCAACTAAATTTCAACTTTTCTTAAACCTCTAGAACATAGCTAAATCACTGTTTTCACACAATAGTGCAAAGTTGATTTTTCCCACATCCTCATTCAAGTCTGTGTGTTTAAGATAGCGCAATTAAGAGCAAAGAAAATTTTATAGTTACAAGTAGATAGCCCTAAGCGGCAACTTCTAACTTAATAAAAGCGAAAAAAGCACTTTCTAAACATGAACACCATAAATCTATGCAAAATATTGTTGCCTTTTTGATGAAAAATATTATATTTTCTCAACAACAGTATACCGACTTATCTTTAGATCTGACCAGGACTTGTGGTGAAGTTAATTTTTTAAATCTAAGCTTCAAGCGGCATGTAATGAAGTAATAGTTGATTCTTTAACTGGTTTATATAATCGTCGTGGCTGTGATATTAGGTTAAAAGAATTAGATGTGAACAAGTGCATTCTTCATTAACAATAGATTTTGAACATTTCAAAAATTTAATGATAATTTCGGCCATGTTATTGGCGATAAAGTGATACAGCGCATTGTAAAAGTGATTACATCATCTATGTCGGATAACGATATTGCCGTTCGTTTTGGTGGTGAGGAATTTATTGTTATGGTAAATAAAACCAAAACGCAGGCATATGAAGTTGCAGAAAATATCAGGTTAGCGATTTCACAATTAAAACTGATGCAAAGAGACTCAAAAGCCTATCGACCTAAAATTTCTGTTTCTATTGGTGTAGTACAACGAGAAGAGGAATTAAACTGGGCAGCGATATTTGAACAAGCTAATACCGCTTTATATCAAACTAAAAATAGTGGCAGAAATATAAGCGTTTGTTTATAGGTGAGTATGACCCTGACACTTAACCTATGCTGCTCTTGATCTAGGCACTTTTCATATAGCTAAAGGCATTAATAAGCGGCAGTGTTTATTGATAAATACTGCCGCTTTTTTCAAGCTCAGTAAGGTATATACGAGTCATTAGCTCTAATTGATGATAGTTTGGTAACATATGTTGGCATAGTTGATAAAAGGCTTTGTTATGCTCTTTTTCTTTCAAATGGGCCAGTTCATGCACTACGATCATACTTAATAACGCTTCGGGTGCTCGCTTAAACATACTACCAATACGGATTTCGTTTTTACTTTTTAATTTATTGCCTTGTACGCGCGAAACATAAGTGTGCAAACCTAGCGCGTTGTTAACAACATGAATCTTATCATCGTACTTTACTTGACTAAGTGGGGCTGATTTTTTTAAATATTGTTGTTTTAACGCGATGGAGTATTCGCGTAATGCTTTATCAGTAGTGACTTTATGTGGCGCAGGAAATTGCGCCAATAAATAGGCTTTTAAGTTGTCTTCCTTAATAAGCTGTGCGACTTGCTGCTGTATATCAATAGAGTAATGAGATAAATACTTTAACGGTTTGGCCATGTGACTAAATAAGTTCTGTATTGTTGATGGTTGCGACTATAACAATAGTTTACGCTATTATAATTTAACTATTCATTGTTTTTTATTAAAATTTTTAGCGCTATTTATTGGAATATCATTATTACTTGCCTGTTCAAGGTAAATGCCAACAGCACAATCCGATATACCAAGGATTAAATCTTCCTTGTTTCAAACGTACAATACCGATAACTTTTTTAAAATACGCTTGGTATTTGGTTCTTCAATTAACGCCTCAAATAAATATTTTAGTTTTTACAGGCATATTGATGAAGTTAGTTACTTGAATATAAAGTTCGCCATTTTTATCTCTACTGAGCATTAGATCGAGTTAGTGATTTAATTAGTCAGTTTTGGCGAGATAAAAGCTAATTATAAAGACAGATCTTTAAGGGAGAACATAGCACTAAAGTGGTGACGTTGATGCTTTAAATATCGCCATTAAGTTTTCTACAAAGGTAGTATTGTTTTTATCTGATACCGATACCGTGATGCCAAATGGTGCAAAGTGTAGCGTTTCAGCTAATGCTGATGCGGACAAGCCTATTTTACTTAGCGTTAAACGATTGGTGGAAATTTCTTTTTCAATTCTTACTTGGATACTATTTTTTATTAAGCTTTCTTCTGCTTGAATAAGGTCTTTGCAAAGTGCCTGACCAGCGTGTATCAAATTAGCCCTAACTAGACTACTGGATACGTGATTGAATAAGCCTTCACATCGTTGAATAGTAAGAACTTTTGTTTCCTGCCAAAAATTTATTTCTGACTTACTGTAGACACTAATCAATATATTATGTTGCTGAAAATGTTTTTCAACAACAGCTCTAAATAATAGCTCTTTTGATTTAAATTGTTTATGTATAGTCACACGCGATATGCCAGCATAACGACTGACCATAGAAATATTTGCGGTATCGTAGCCGTGCTGAAAAAAACAATCCATAGCGGCACTGAGTATTTTATCGGTAGTACTTGGCAAATCATTTGCTCTTATTCATTGAAGTATCGATATACTAACGTGAGTGGTTACATTAAACAACAAGTTTACACTTGTTGTTAATGTGTAAACCTGTGTTATGATTCGCCTACTACTTTTATAATTTAACTTATATTTTGGGATTGATGTGAAGCGAATTTTTATGCTCGGAGCCGTTATTTTACTGCAAGCTTGTTCTGAACCAACAGAAGTCACAAAAGAGGCTGCACCTGTAGTGGTTCAACTCACTAGTGCCCGGCTAACAAGTTTAGTGAATGATTATGAATTTCCAGCCACGGTGTCGGCGGTGAAGAGTGTTGACCTTAAATTTGAAGTCTCAGGACGTTTGATTCTTGAGCGCCTTGTCGAAGGTAGTGAAGTTAAAAAAGGTCAAGTTTTAGCTAAAATTGATCCCAAACCTTTTCAACGCAAAGTGCAAGAAAGTCGCATTCGTCATGAAGACGCGCAACGAAATTTAAAACGTATTAAAGATGTTTTTGAAAAGAATGTTGCGTCGCAACGTGATTACGATGAAGCAAAATCTCAGTTCTCAATTACTAAAATAGCATTAACCAATGCCAAGCAAGATTTAAGTTACTGCACGATAAGAGCCCCATTTGATGCTGTTATTGGTGCTAGGTACATTGAAAATGATAGTTTAATTCGTACCGGAGATTCACTGGCTAATTTACAAGATAGATCAGCGCTTTATTTTACTTTTGAAGTGCCGGAACGCATTATGACCGCCAATGCCGGCAATCGCGATGTAAAAGCGACTGCTCATATTATTGGCCAGGAAGATAAGATATTTGACATACGTTATGTTGAACATAAAACCACGCCTGATCCCATTACTCAAACCTATGGTGTAACCTTTGCACTTGACGGTGAAATTGCGAAATCTTTTTATCCAGGCGCACGAGCCATTGTTAACATTAAACAAAATAATAGTCACTCTCAGACATTAATTATTCCATTAAGTGCATTAGTAGGTAATAACGACTCGGGCTTTAGTGTCTGGCGCTTTAATCAAGTACAAAATAGTCTGACTAAGGTCAAGGTCAAGGTTTCCAAGTTAAAAGGCGAATACGCCCTAATTTCTTTGGGATTAAGTCGTGATGATAAAGTGGTTTCTGCCGCAGTGGGGCAAATGCGTGAGGGGCTAATAGTCAGAGAATATAAGGCGACATATTAATGGATATTGCACGTTATTCGTTGACCAAGCCCGTTAATATTTGGCTTATGGCGATATGTTTTATTATTGGCGGCATTGTTGCTATGGGTAAAATAGGCCGCTTAGAAGATCCCGCCTTCACCATAAAAAAAGCCGTTATCTTTACCTATTATCCGGGGGCAAGTGCGGAAAAAGTTGAAAAAGAAGTTACTGAGCAAGTTGAAATAGCGCTGCAGCAAATGTGGCAATTAGATACGTTGAAATCAGTCAGTAAACCCGGTTTATCCCGAGTAACTATGGAAATACAACCACATATTGATGGGCCATTATTACCCCAAATTTGGGACGAACTACGCAAACGCCTTAGTGATATTGAACACGACTTGCCACTTGGCGCTAGTGCTCCAGTGGTTATTGACGATTTTGGTGACGTTTATGGCATTTATTATGCTTTATCTGCACCTGACTTTAGCGCTAATCAAATGCGCGAATTTTCCCGTATAATTCGTCGTGAAGTTCTCACCGTTGACGGGGTTGCTAAAGTAAAAATTGGCGGTATTTTAGAAGAAGAAATTGTTGCCACCATTGATAGCTACCAAATTGCCGGTTTAGGGCTTTCTTTTCCTGATATTCAAAAAGTACTGGCGAATAATTTAAAACCCTTTAGTGGTGGTAGATTATACGTTGGCGATAAAAAAATTAGGATCCCAGTTGAAAGCTCAACCAATAAAATAGCAGAAATAGAAAACCTCTCTATCGTTATTCCGGGTAAAAATGCCTCAATAAAGATAAAAGATATTGCTCAGCTCAGTATTGAACCTGTAGCTATCCCAAGTGGCTTAAAACGCTTTAATGGTGAACGTGCGATAACCTTAGCGGTATCGGCGCAAAGTGATATTAATATCGTTGAAGTTGGTAAGGAAATTTCCGCTAAACTGGCTGAAGTGCTCGCTAAATTACCGGCGGGTATTCAGTTATCATCTATTTATAACCAAGCGAAAATCGTTGATGAATCAGTTGACGGTTTTATCTTAAATTTGGAAATTTCAGTTGCTGTAGTGACCTTAGCGCTTTGTCTATTTATGGGTTGGCGTTCGGGCATTGTTGTTGGTGGCACTTTATTGATCACGGTATTAGGGACTGTCTTGATCATGTGGCTTTATGATTTACAACTACAACGTATTTCACTAGGAGCTTTGGTTATTGCCATGGGAATGCTGGTTGATAATGCTATTGTGGTAGCAGAAGGTATGATGCTGCGCATGGAGAAAGGTAAGTCGGCCATGGAGTCTGCCAGCTTTATTGTTAAACGTACACAGTGGCCATTACTGGGCGCTACGGTTATTGGTATAGCGGCGTTTTCCGGTATTGGTTTATCAGATGATGCTACAGGAGAGTTTTTATTTTCACTGTTCGCCGTCGTACTAATATCTTTGCTGTTAAGTTGGATACTTGCGGTAACGTTAACACCTTTATTGGGTAAATATTTTTATCAAGTGGGTGATAAAGCAGGTGTAGAAGCGTCGCATTCATTATTTCATCAAGCTTATTTAGTTGTTTTACGTAATGCTTTGCATTGGCGTGGTGTAACCTTAGGGTTATTGGTGGTGATTACGATTAGCGCCTACGCAAGCTTTGGTTTTATTAAACAAGGATTTTTCCCTCCTTCAAATACTCCAGTGTTTTTTGTTCATTACTGGGGTCCGCAAGACTCAGATATTAGAGCCACTGAAAAATATATGAAACAAGGTGAGAAGCTGATCCTTAGTACTGAAGGTGTTGAATCATTAGCAACTTTTATCGGTGAAAGTTCAGAACGCTTTACCTTAGTATTTGCTCCTGAATTACCGAATGAGAGTTATGGGTTATTTATGGTGCGAGCGCATGACGCAGCTGAGATCCCTCGCTTAGCGCAAGCAGTTGCTGATAAATTAAGATTAGCAAATCCTAAGGTAAATTTTTACGCAGAAATCATGCAATTTGGCCCTGGTGCGGGTGCTAAAATTCAGGCACGATTTTCTGGCGAAGATCCCGCTATTTTAAGGCAGTTAGCTGAGCAAGCAAAAGCGATTTATTTTGCAGATGGTAACATTCGTGATATTCGTGATGACTGGCGCGATAAAGGTATTGTTTTAGCACCTGAGTATGATGATATAGCGGCAGGCATTGCCGGTGTTTCAAGGAGTGATTTTAGTCAAGCGATAAAGTTTTATACTGATGGTTTGCAAATAGGGCAATTACAAGATGGCGATTACCTTTATCCAATTATTGCCAGAAATAGTAGCACGAATCCTGATCAATTAGCCGGCTTAGAAAACAGTTTGGTGTGGAGTAGTAGTCAACGAACTTATATTCCATTCAAGCAAGTGAGTGGCAAAATGAACTATGCCAGTGAAGAGCTACTGATTAATCGACGTGATCGTGTACGAACTATTACCGTTAAAGCGGAGGCCGGATACAATGAAACTACCGGTGAGGCGTTTAATCGTACACAAGATAAAATTGCTGCTATTGCTTTACCAGAAGGTTATAAACTTGACTGGGGCGGCGAATATGAGTCGTCACGTAAAGCGCAAGCTGCTTTAGGAAAAGGCTTGCCGCTGGGATTCTTAATTATGTTCATTATCAGTGTCTTACTCTTTGGTAAGGCTAGGCAGCCGATTATTATTTGGCTGATTGTACCTATGGCAGTGGTGGGCGTGGTTGCGGGCTTACTAATAGCAGACCTACCTTTTGGTTTTATGTCGTTACTGGGCTTTTTGAGCCTATTTGGTATGTTAATTAAAAATGCTATTGTGCTATTGGAAGAAATTGACTTACAAATTATTGAAGGTAAAGAAAAAGCAATGGCCATCGTTGAAGCAAGCTTGAGTCGTTTGAGACCAGTTTCACTGGCAGCTATCACCACTATATTAGGTGTTATGCCATTATTATTTGACCCTTTCTTTGCTGATATGTCGGTGACCATTATGGGCGGATTAGCGTTTGCCACTATCTTGACCATGATAGCCGTACCTGTGCTTTATAGTGTTTTTTATAATATTAAGGTAGAGAAAGTATAGCGCGGGTATTTAGTTAGTCACTAACGTGTTATCTAAATATAAAGTGCGGTGACTAAGGTTTATTCCTTAGCGATAAAGATAAAAGCGAACATTAACCTGTTCGCTTTTATGTTCAGGACGAAGGGGCAGTTTTTTTGTTCCAAACAAAAACTAAGTACCGGCATCCATGTTGGCAATATATTGATCACATGGCTGTTCATAGCCATCTCGGTAATTGCTCCTGCATTACCCTAATGACTTACCTAGATAAAGAACATACACGCCGATGTAAAAGAACGATGATATGCATTTTATCTAGGTCAACTTTATTCTATATTAAGTACTTTTTTCAAGGGCGTTAAATAGGGCTCAAAATGTCGCCATTGTTCAGTAGCACTTTTATAAATGGGTTGACGCACTTGCTCAGAGCTTGGGGTTTTAATATTGCGCTGGGTTTTATGAAAATCGACACACGATTGTTCAAATTCCAAGCCACAAAAATCAAGCATTCTTCGTACTTGTGTTTCTAAATCATCCACCACATCTTCATGATTTACCTTTAATACATAACCCGGTAAGACATCATCCCAATGTGCCATCAATTTTAAATAAGCTTGATAGTAACGACCCATGTCTTCAAGGTCGTAACTAAAGTCTTGTCCTTCGGCAAATAACTGTTTAAAACCGCTAAAACAGCAAGCCATGGGTGAGCGCCTGGCGTCAATAATTTTAGCATTGGGCAGGATTAATCGGATCAGGCCAATATGGAGAAAGTTATTGGGCATTTTATCAATAAATAAGGGCGCCTTTTCTCGGTAGACTTGAGTTTCGTCAATAAATTGCTGACCAAAGCGTTTGAAATACTCGGGATTAATTTCGTTTAAGTTTTTCGGATATTGGGCTTCTTGATCGCTTTGACTATGACTACGGCCTCGTAGTCGTGATGCCAAGCCTAATATATTGTGTAGCTCCATCGTGCCGTCAACTTGACTATGTGAAGCCAGTATTTGTTCAAGTAGCGTAGAGCCTGCGCGCGGTAAACCGACAATAAATATCGGATCGGGTAAATTAAGCCCTAAATTTCCACGGCTCTCAAACAGCTCAGCGGTACAGTATTTTATTTGCTCAGCAACTTGTTGTTCTACTTTGCTGATGTCAAAGCCACTATGAGCATGTTGTAATTTATTGCCTTCTTGGTAGGCTTGAAAGGCTTGGTTATAGTCTTCTCTGTCTTCAAAGGCTTTACCGGTAGCAAAATGTAGTTGAACCTTATCTGTTAGTGCTAAGGCTTTATTATTTTGCTGTGTTTGCATTTGAGCAATTTCTTCATCACTAAAACGGTAGGTTTTAGTATTGGCTAAACTCCAAAAAGCATCACCATAACTTGGGTTTAACTGGTAGGCTCTTTGGTAAGCCGTAATGGCTTTTTTTATGTCACCTTTAGTTTTTAGCGCATGGCCTAGCTGCAGTTGAAAGCCTGCAACTTGATCGTTTTGCTCTACAGCTTGTTCAAATAGGATGATGGCTTGCTCTATTTTACCTAAACCTGTTAAGGCACTCGCTTTAGCGACTTTGAAGCTCAGGTTGTCAGGTTGTATAGCGAGTAACTTTTCAACTTGCTGTTCTGCCACTTTGTATTTACCTAAACGAATAAGTAAATTGAGGTACTGAGAGCGCGCATTTATATGATTGGGCGCCAACTCAAGGGCACTGGCCAGTAAAAATTCAGCATCGTCATAAATTTTTAGCTCTACACCTATTTCAGCAAGCAGACACATGCCATCGATGTGGCGTTTATTAT
The DNA here is from genome assembly GCF_014076985.1 of Colwellia sp. MB3u-8. Classification (NCBI taxonomy): domain Bacteria; kingdom Pseudomonadati; phylum Pseudomonadota; class Gammaproteobacteria; order Alteromonadales; family Colwelliaceae; genus Colwellia; species Colwellia sp. MB3u-8. Next base: position 25,823 of record NZ_JACGVA010000041.1, on the reverse strand, counting down.
CTTGTAAAAAATGTCGACAAATTTGTTCCGCTTTTAATAACTTCCCTTCGTGCATTAATTCAGTTACCGCGAGTAAGGCCGGTGGTAATTTTTTTAGTTTCTCTAACTGATTGGCGGCTTTTTGCACATTGTCTTGTTGCTTTTCATCTCGGTACAGGTGAATTAATGCTTGCCAACTAGCGACTAAACTCGGGTTAAGTTTTACCGCCTTTTCAAATGAAATTTTAGCCAGTGCTGGTTCATCTAAGGCTAAATGGATAAAGCCTTGTTCTTGATTAGCGCGGCTATGTGTTTCATCCAGTTTAAGTAATTCATTAATACTGCTTAATGCCGCAGGGATAGTTTTTGCATAGCGTTGGGCAACGGCAATTAAATACCATAATTCAATTTGGTGCTCTTGGTCTGTGGTTTGTTTTTGTAGTTGTTTGCTTTGTGTAATGGCGTCATTGAATTTTGTTGTTTGGATCAATTGTTGAATTGATTTTAATTGCTCTTCAATAGCAGGGTGGGATCTTGTGTCCAATGACTTAGCTCCAGAGTAGGTTAGCGTATTATTTTTAGGTTAAAAAACGACTGTTTTATCAATAAAAAGCCGCTTGATACAGATATCAAACGGCCTTATTTATCATTTTAGTTTTGACTTAACTTAACTAGCTTTTAGTAATCAATCTAGACTTAATAAAAGTCGTACGAGAATCTAAAACCAATAGTACGAGGTCTGTTAGAAACTACTTTTGGCGTATACTGTTGAGTATCAATATATAATATTGCACTTTTATCAGTTAGGTTGTCGATGAAAAGCTCAGCTTTCCATTCGTCGTTAGTGATACCAAAGCTTAAATTTGCTACCACATAACTATCCTGTATATAACGACCACCGGCTAGGGTATCGCCATTACTGTCTTGATAATTAACGCCGGTATAAACATCAGCTTCTTTTTCAATGCTCAAACCTGAACCTGTGCCATAGATTAAATTAGTAGAGTCTTCTACCATGTACGCATCCATCACCATACCGGCAAGTCTCTCTCCGGTATAACTGATTGAACCGTTAACATAACCTGTCATACCTTGGCCAATTGGATAGAAATACTGGGCTTGTAAATTACCTGAAAATTCAGCTGAATACGGTAATCTACTGCCTTCTGGTGGCGCAATACCATTAAGCTGGGCATTAACTGACGTTAGCTCGGCATTTATCAAACTAAAAGCACCAGAGATAATTAAGTTATCTGTTGCAACCCAACTAAAGTCACCATCAATACCTTTAATTTCAGCATCACCAACATTATCAGTAAATACTAAGAAGCTGATATTGGTAGGGTCATATCGTGATGTTTGCAGATTAGATATTTTTGAATAATAGGCCGTAGCGTTGAAGCGTAAGTTTTGATCAAATAATGTTGATTTAAAACCTAATTCTACGTTATCTAAGCTATCAGTTGTTGAGTACACTGGAATGCGGAAACCATCAAATGCGCCTTCTTGACTTTTAGCTGAACCACCACCCACTCGGTTAGTAACCGGTGGTCTAAAACCTTCTGAATATGATGCAAATACCATCACATCGTCATTAACTTGCCAATCAACTGAAGTTTTGATAATCGTATCATCAACGGTTAACGTGCCGTCACTATCAAGTAAGTCAGTTTCTAGTTGGCCACTAGCAATAGCTGATTGAATTGCTGCTGCTTCGTCAGTACCAAAAAACTCAGTTAATGCTGCTTCACTTCCGTCACCAAAGGCACGTAAACGACCACTGACATCGGCGGTTGTTGTAGAGCCTTTATAAATGTCATCAATTTGATACCAACGGGCACCAAAACTTGCGGTGACTGTGTCAGTAATATCATACTCGAACTGACCAAATACGGCGATTTGATCTATGGTATGAGTAACATCATTAACAAAACTTACTTCTGAAGGGAAAGGGCCGTCACCACTGTTAACGCCTTCATTTCCTACAAGTGTTCTTGCCAAATTAGGAAACTTCTCGGTATTCGCTATTTTGAATTGACCAACGGTTGATAACTCTTGCGTGTCGTAAAATACACCTGCGGTTACACGCCAGCGATTTTCAGCTGAGGTATTCATACGCAATTCGTGTGTAGTACGAGAGGTGCTAGTTTCTTCTTTATAATACTTAGTCGGGTCAAGACATTCTTGTTCTGCTTCAGGAACACCTGAATAGTTACAAACATAATAAGCAGAAAATGAACCACCGTTAGTATAGCCAGTGTAATCAATCGTTGAATTGATATCTCTGTTGAGATAACCACCGGTATAAACCACGGTAAGTTGCTCAAGTCGGCCTTCTAATGTCCAAGTCGTTAAACCAAAATCATCATTGTTGTTTTCTGGCATAAAACGACTTGTTGATGTTTCACCCTTAAGGTTTGGATCGTAAGAAAACACACCTTCTGTATCAAGTGACTGTTGAGTATGTTGAACTAAAAGGTCCCAGTCATTATTGATTAAATAAGATAAACCAAAGCGAGCACCGGCATAACTTGCTGTGTTAAAATTTTCTTCTACTAAAGCAGCATTTTGTGGTGCGGTAACAGAAATATTTTCAGGATTAGTTAATACACCACCAGAAATTCGACTAATAACTTCTGCACTACCGGTATAACCACCCTCACCCGGAACATTGAGTACATTATCTATCCAACCACCTTGGTAGTCGTTGTAAGCAGCAACACGTACAGCCAACGAGTCAGATAAAGACATATTAAAATACGCTTCAACAGAGTTACTCATGTCGCCGCCTTTGGTGGTACTTGTGCTGGTATCAAAACCTGCAGCAAAACCATCATGGGTTGGCTTGTTCGTGATTAAGCGTACGGTACCTGATTGAGAGCTAGCACCAAAAAGTGTGCCTTGTGGCCCAGGCAAAACTTCTATACGCTCAACATCAGTAGCATAAATATCTAAGTTACGTCCTTGCATTGATACCGGTTGCTCGTCTAAATAGAAAGCAACAGAAGGTTGTAGTGCTTGAACTGATGAAACTGAGATATTAGTTTGCGTAGTTGCTGCGCCACGAATATATATTTCATTTTGGCCAGGACCTGTACCCTGAAAAACTACGTTGGGTAAAAACTCTACGTATTGGTCAAAATTAGAAACGCCAAGTTTTTCTAAGCTATCACCGGTTAAGGCGGTAACAGTTACAGGCACTTCTTGAATTGATTCAACGCGTTTAGTCGCTGTAACTTCAATAGTCTCTATTGACGCTCTCTTTTTTGTTTCTTCAGCGTATAAAGTGCCTGACGCTGCTAGTGCGGTTAACACAGCGCAGTGTAGTTTAGTGAATTTCATATTGATTTTCCCTTGGTATTTTTATTGTGAAGAGCCTAATACACTTAGAACTCTAACTACAAATACACTTAGAACTCTAAATATAAATACCATTAGAGTTCTAAGTATATTTGGCTTTCGTAGTATCTTAACAAAATATAGGAATTTATTCAAAAATATAATAAAGTGCTTTTTTTTTAGTGAAAGTATAATAAAGTGCTCTTTTTCAGTGAAGTCTCGTTATACGGGTCATTGTTCACACAAGTGACTATTTACACCTTGATTAACAAGATATAATATCAACACAAATTAAATTTAGGGGAAGGCTTTGTCTTTATCCGCCAATAGTCAATTAAATAAGACAGTATTCGTTAGTGCATCATCTATCATTATTGCTCTTTTACTTTATACAGTAGCGCTACCTGAACAGGCACAGAGTCTGTTTACGCTTATTCAAACAAGCATTGTTGACAACGGCAGTTGGTTCTATGTACTCACCGTCGCTTTTATCTTCTTTTTTGTTATTTTTTTAGGATTCTCTCGTTACGGGGATATTCGTTTAGGGCCTGATCATGCGACCCCCGATTATTCTATGCTGACTTGGCTTTCTATGTTGTTTGCTGCTGGAATGGGTATTGGCTTAATGTTCTTTGGTGTAGCAGAGCCATTGATGCACTATTTGTCGCCACCTACGGCAGAAAAAGGCACGGTTGCTGCGGTGCAAGAAGCAATGAAAATGACATTTTTCCATTGGGGACTACATGCTTGGGCTATCTACGCCATTGTGGCCTTGGTATTAGCTTATTTTAGTTATCGCCATAATTTACCCTTAACGCTACGTTCTGCATTGTACCCCTTAATTGGTGAACGAATTTATCAATGGCCAGGGCATTTAGTTGATATTTTTGCTGTGGTCAGTACGGTTTTTGGTGTCGCCACCTCATTAGGTTTAGGCGCGTCGCAGGTAAATGCAGGTTTCGGCTATTTGTTCGGTATTGAGGTTTCTACAACCAATCAAATCATTATAATGATTGGTATCATTGGACTTGCCATTATCTCTGTTGCGACCGGTTTAGATAAGGGGATTAAAATACTTTCTGAAACCAACATGGTATTAGCGGTTATCTTGTTAACTTTGATTTTTGTACTCGGTCCAACGGTGTTTTTATTACAGGCTTACTTACAAAATATTGGTGATTATTTAGCTGATATAGTACATAACACCTTTAATTTATTCGCTTATAAAAAGACCACTTGGATAGGTGGTTGGACGATATTCTATTGGGGGTGGTGGCTTGCTTGGGCACCTTTTGTTGGCTTGTTCATTGCTAGAATCTCTCGTGGTCGCACGATTAGAGAATTCATTGTTGGTGTCATGTTAATACCCACCGTATTTACTTTGTTTTGGATGACTATTTTTGGTACCAGTGCCATTGATTTAGTGCATAACCAAGGAGTGGTAGAATTAGGTGAAATGGTCAGTAAAGACTCATCAGTGGCATTATTTGTTTTTCTAGAAAACTTCCCATTATCTACATTGCTGTCTTTCTTTAGTGTCTTGATGATTGTGATATTTTTTGTCACCTCTTGTGATTCTGGTGCTATGGTAGTGGATATGCTCTGTTCGCACGGCAGTAATAACACACCCTTGTGGCAACGAGTTTATTGGGCGGTAGGTATTGGCATGGTCGCAGGGATTTTATTGTTAGCGGGTGGACTTGGTGCTCTGCAGACTATGACTATTGCCAGTGCCTTGCCTTTTTCTATCGTACTACTGCTTGCTATTGCTGGCTTGATTAAAGCATTGAGAGTGGAAGCTTTTAAACAAGACAGCCAGCTTATAGCAGCGGTACCTCATTCAAACAATGATCGTGATGATAGCTGGCAGGTGCGGTTAAATAATATTGTTGATTACCCAAACAAGGGTAATGTTAATAAATTTATTAGTAAGACCGTTGTACCTGCGTTTAAATCCGTTGCTGATGAACTAAAGAAAAACCAAATCAATGTGGTTGTTTCGGAAGAAAATGGCCTGAGTTTATTGGTTACACATGGTGAAGAACAGCAGTTTGTTTATCGGGTGCTTGCTCGAAAGCATTCACAACCAGACTTTGCTAATGAAGCCGATGATGATGAGCACAATTATTATCGAGCAGAAGTTCATTTAGGTGAAGGTGGACAAGATTATGACATTATGGGTTGGTCGAAGGCGGCAGTGATCAATAATATTATTGATCAATACCATAAACATTTGCACTTTTTACATTTGTTACGTTAACAACTAACGGCGTCAGTTTTACTGATATTACTGGCGCTCGTTACATATAATCAGAGCCTATAACAAAATTGTTATAGGCTCTAATTCTAATAGCGGTGCAGCATCTATTTTGTCGGCATCCATCATATGTGATAAACGCTCCATTGAAGACAGCAATTGTGATTGTTCCCATTGCTCTAAATTAGAAAATTTTTCAATAAAATGTTGTTGCAATGCTTGCGGTGCCTTAAGCAAAAGCGCTTTTCCATCATCAGTTAAATACAGGCCGACTTTACGTTTGTCATGTGTATAACGCACTCTTGAAATAAGGTTTTTATTTTCTAACCGATCAATAATATTGGTCACCGTTGCGGGACTTAAATTAACTTTCTTAGCAACTTGGCTTGAATTGATACTGTATTCTTTATCGATCTCTAACATAATTAATAATTGTGGGCTGGTTAAGCCGGATGTTTTATTAAGATGTTTTGAATGTAAATCAATGGCGCGTATAACTTTTCTTAAGGAAATTAATAATTCCTGGTGTTTTTCCATAACAGTAGACTCCTAACTCCTAACTTTAAAATTCCGTAGTCTAATCAAAATTATAACGACCGACTAGAGAAATTATTGAAATAAACACTATTTAACTAAAATTACTTGAGTTTTTTTCAAATAACCAATAGCTATGATGGCTGAAAAGTCACGATCTCTCAATATAAAAATAACAGAGTAGGTAAATATGAAATTTCCAAAAATAGGACCTGCGTTTCTTGTTACAGCAGCGTTTATTGGTCCAGGGACGATAATTACCGCCTCAATGGCTGGCGCAAATTATGGTGTATCACTTGTTTGGGCATTGCTATTTGCTATGTTTGCGACGTTAATTTTGCAAGAAATGGCGGCAAGGCTGGGTATCGTTAGTCAACAAGGTTTAGGCGAAAATATACGACAGGCGATTAAGCACCCGTTTGCTAAGGCTTGTGTTGTTATGCTGGTGGTGAGCGCTATTGTGGTGGGTAATGGCGCTTATCAAAGTGGCAATATTTCAGGCGCAAGTTTAGGCTTAGTAGGTGTTGCAGAACAGTTAGGTTTTAAAGTGGCTTTTGGAGCTATTATTTTTCCAATCATAATTGGTTTGCTGGCTTTTGTCTTACTTATTACCGGTAGTTATAAAGTCATTGAGCGAGCTTTAGTGGTGTTAGTTGGCTTAATGAGTATTGCATTTATAGTGACATTTTTTTTAAGCAAGCCGCAATGGCGCGAGTTAATGAGCAGTTTTGTCGCCTTTGAATTACCCACAGGCGCAACACTCACGGTTATTGCTCTCATTGGCACGACAGTCGTGCCCTATAATTTATTTTTACATGCTTCAACGGCCAGTAAAAAATGGCAGTCAGTTAATGATATATCAACAGCCAGGAAAGATTTACTGCTATCTATTCCGCTTGGGGCTTTAATATCAGTAGCTGTACTTTCAACCGCGGCTTCGGCCTTTTTTGGTCAGCAACTCAGTTTGCAAAGTGCTGCCGACATAGCACCTGCGCTACAGCCGCTATTTGGTGACTCTGCAAGTTTATTTCTTGGCCTTGGCTTATTTTGTGCGGGCATATCATCTGCGATCACCGCCCCTTTAGCTGCGGCCTTTGCGTTAAGTGGTATTTTAAATTTAGACAAAAACCTTAACGCTTTTGGCTTTAGATTAACCTGGATGATTATTTTAATTATTGGTGTTGTTGTCAGCAGCGCAGGTTTTAAACCCGTTGCTGTTATTTGGTTTGCGCAAGTAGCCAATGGTATTCTGCTACCTTTGATCAGTATTTTTCTCTTATGGATTATGAATACAAAAGTACTAGGTAAGTACCGCAATAATTTATGGCAGAACATGGCTGCGGCCGGTGTTATTTTGATTACCTTACTCTTGAGTGGGCGTAGCTTGATGTCAGCGTTTGGTTTGCTGTAAGCACTGAGTATTGATCACTATATAAAAACACAGCTTTATCTAGAATAATATTAATCGCCTACAAGACATAAAAGACCCTTAAATCAGATGGTTTAAGGGCTTTTTAGTGTTAACTAATGATTAAAAACCACATTGTTTACCTTGGTTTTTATCTTTTAACCAAGTATGCAAGGGGGCAAAATAATCAAGAATAGCGGTTGCATCCATTTGTTCATTGCCAGTTAATACTTTATACGCTGCTTGCCATGGCTGACTTGAGCCCATTTCAAGGACGGTATTTAATGCGGCACCGGCATCTTTGTTGTTATAAATAGAACAACGATGAATAGGGTCAGTATTACCTGAAATTTCACATAGGGCACGATGAAATTCAAATTGCTGAATATGGGCTAAGAAATAACGAGAATAAGGTACGCCAGCGGGTACATGGTATTTGGCACCCGGGTCAAAAGCATCGATGTCACGATCAATTGGGGCGGTTACCCCTTGATATTTTTCACGTAATTCCCACCAAGCGCTATTATAGTTTTCAGGGGTAACTTCACCGGAATAAACTTTCCAACGCCATTGATCAACCATCAAACCAAAGGGAATAAAGGCAATTTTATCTAGCGCCATTTTCATTAATAAACCAATATCTTTTGATTCATCAGGAATGGTGTCAATTAAACCAATCTCTTTTAAGTATTTAGGTGTTACTGACAGGGCTATGGTGTCACCAATAGCTTCATGGAAACCGTCGTTAGCACTGTTTTGATAATAAACGGGCTGGTTTTGGTAAGCTCGTTGATAAAAGTTATGACCTAATTCGTGATGAATAACCGAGAAGTCTTCACCGGTTTTTTGGATGCACATTTTAATGCGAATATCATCTTTAGCATCTAAGTCCCATGCTGAGGCATGACATGCCACATCTCGGTCAGCGGGCTTAGTAAATAATGAACGTTGCCAAAATGTAGCGGGTAATGCTTCAAAGCCAAGTGAAGTAAAAAAGCTTTCAGCGCCTTTTACCATTTTAATTTCGTCGTAATTATGGCTGGCAAGTTGTTTGGTAACATCATAACCAGGATCAGCATTTTCAGGTGCCACCAAGTCATAAATATTGCCCCACGATTGTGCCCACATATTACCTAATAAATGCGCCGGAATAGGTTGGTCTTGTGGCACTTTATCTTCGCCGTACGTTTTGCCTAATTCACTGCGCACATAACAATGTAGATCATCGTATAAGGGTTTAATTTGTCCCCATAAACGGTCAAGCTCTTTAGCAAAATCATCAGCAGGCATATCGTAATTAGAACGCCACATTGCGCCTAAGTCTGCATAACCTAGTCCTTGTGCTCCTTCGTTGCCAAGTTCTGCTTGGCGAATATATAAGGGCTTCATCGCTGGGCTAATGGTGCGCCAACCTTGCCACATTTCTAATAATTCATCGTAGTTACGAGAGGTTGCCATGGTAGCGGTCATCTCGCCTAAACTTAAGGTTTCGCCCGATTTTGTGGTGTAATTACCTTTACCATATAGGCTATTTAATTCAGCGCCAATTTTTGCTAACTCAGCCGATTTAGCTGAATCTTGTGGTGCTGGCATCACTAAGCTCTGCTTTAATATATTGAGTTTTCTGCGTTGATCTGCACTGACGTCTACAGCGTCAAATTTAGCGGCTTGCATGGCAAACCGAACCCCAGCTTCTGTCGACTTTTGATCTGCTGCTGCGGCAAGTGCTGACGTGTCTTGCGTAATAAAGTTTGAATTGATCCAAGCCGCACGACTGCCTTCAAGGTTAAGTTGCACTAGCTCTTGTTCGGTAGCTGCTAAGAATTTTTCTGCCTCTTGAGCCGTTAACGCTTTACTTACTACAGTGGTCGATTTAGCTGCATTTTCTACTGTGTTATCACCATTACAAGCACTTAGGCTTGCTGCTACCAAGATAGCTGCTGTGGTTAATTTAAATCTCGATTGCATAAGTATCCATTATTGTTTTTGTTAGCGCTTGATTTGCGCCTTAATCAACTTAATATAAGCTTATGGCTAGTGTAGATTGAGATCAGCAGCTTGGCAATAGTCTTGATTTTGTTGAGTACATTCGGGGGAGTGGATAAATTTTGGACAAAAAAAAGCCCAGCGAAAGGGGTGCTGGGCCATCATATAAAATATACTAGGGAAAGTATGAAATTTGCGTTTCAAAAATTGCTTCAAGAAATGCCAAAAAATTATAGCTATATTAGGTGTTTTTAACTGTGTTTTTTGTGTAATAGTTTGTAATGAATGAGAAGCGTAATAGCAAAAAACTCAGTAATAAAATTTGAAGGTTAAAATATTATACAGAGAGTAAGTCGAAGTACATTCTTTATCAGCCACTAGGTTACCAGTCACTAGCCAAATACCTATTGAGATAACTTTAAGGTATTAATATTGCTGTATAGAAAGTTAAATGGGCACGCATTTTTAATCTAGTGGCCATTAATTGACTTTTTTGGGACTTTGTTTAGACTTTTTTTAGTTCTGCATTTAATCCTAGTTGCGTTAGTTTAAACGCTTGTTTAAACTACTTGTATTAATTTGTTGATTACACTAGAACTACGGCGTTATTTACCTATGAGCACGAAGAATAAAATATTAGATGCAGCAGAAAGTTTGTTTGCAAATAAGGGCTTTAATGGTACCTCTCTACGTGAAATAACCGGTCAAGCCGATGTAAACTTAGCTGCGGTTAATTATCATTTTGGCTCGAAGAAAGAATTAATTAAAGCGGTTATGTCTCGTTACATGAATGAGTTATCTCCGCGTTTAGAAAGTGCTTTAAGGCAAGTCTGTGAAATAGAATCACCTAACCTAACTGACGTGTTTTCTGCCTTTATCGATCCGCTATTATCCTTAAACCAGTTTAAAGACAATGGTACCAGTAATTTTTTGCAGCTTTTAGGCAGAGGTTATACTGACAGCCAAGGATTTTTACGCTGGTTTTTAACCACTCAATACCCAGGTGTTATTGATAATTTTGTTTTAGCGGTACAAAAATCTTACCCAGAGTTAAGTGCTGAAGAGATGTTTTGGCGTTTACATTTTACCATGGGCACAGTGGTTTTTACCATGTCTTCAAGTGACGCTTTGATTGATATTGCTAAAAGTGATTTCGACCGTGAACTGCAAATTTCAGATGTTATCCGTAATGTTATCCCCTATGTTGCGGCCGGTGTTGGTGCACCTATGCCTTTGAAACGTTAAGTTGGGCTTGAGCTGAGTTAGCCAAAATATAAGGTAAACATTACAGGTTTTTCTTAGCACGCTTATTATTTAATAGCGTTCAAAAACGTTACAATCTTCAAGTTTATTTATCAGGTTCATTTTCAAGTTTATTTATTAGGTTCATTTTCAGGTTCATTTCTCAGGTTATTGCTGGTAAATAGCGCCAACATCTTTGTTTATGCGTGCTAATTAGGTAGAGTAGCGATATCTTAATATTGTAAAGTGTTGTTATGGGTCCAGTCATGTTTGATGTGCAAGGCACATCATTGTCTCAAGAAGATAAAGAAATACTTCAACATCCACTGATCGGTGGATTAATCTTTTTTACTCGAAATTATCAATCACCAGAACAAATGGCTGACTTAAGTCAGCAAATCCGCATGGTAGCCAAAAAGCCTATGTTATTAGCGGTTGATCATGAGGGGGGTCGTGTACAACGCTTTCGAGAGGGTTTTTCTTTAATCCCGGCTATGGGTAAATTATGGCGAATGTCAGAACAAAATATCGCCTTAGCAAAAGAACTTGCTAAACAAAGTGCGATCCTGATGGCATTGGAAGTGCAAGCGGTTGGTATAGATATCAGTTTTGCGCCCGTATTAGATATTAATAACATTAGCGACGTTATTGGTGATAGAGCCTTTCATCAACAACCCGATTACGTCACTGAATTAGCTGAGGCATTTATTAGTGGCTTACATCTAGTGGGTATGAAAGCAACCGGTAAGCATTTTCCGGGTCATGGCAGTGTTAAAGCTGACTCTCATATTGATTTACCCATTGATTCACGTACAAGCGCTGAGATTTTCCAACAAGACTTAATACCATTTAAGCAACTTATCAGCAAAGGAAAAGTGGATGCCTTGATGCCTGCACATATTATTTTCCCCGATGTTGATCCTCAAGCTGTGGGTTTTTCTCGTTATTGGCTACAAAACATTTTACGAGAACAACTCGGTTTTAATGGCGTGATTTTTAGTGACGATTTATCCATGCAAGGCGCGGCAAGCATCGGTGGTTATATTGAACGCGCTGAGGCAGCACAAGTAGCAGGTTGCGATATGCTTTTATTATGCAACAACCGTGATGGCTGTGTAGAGGTGCTTGATAATGCCAACATTTCAACATCGTTAGTGAGTAGTGGAAGGCTTGATAAGCTGCTGAAAACGCCAGATAAAAACACTAATTTCTCAAGGCTTAAAGAAAATCTAGTCTGGCAACAAGCGAGCGAATACCTTAAGCAATATCGTTGATTTTTAGCCAAGATCGCAGCCATTCAAATTACAAAGCAATAAACTTAAATAATAAAGAATATTAACAAAATATCAAAATAAAAATATAATAATAAAAATATTGGATAAATTTATGAAACTCACTAAACAGCTATTCATCCCGTTAGCCCCTGTTTTAGCGGTAATATTTCATTTTACCTTGCAAGCTGTTGGCTTGGACAGTAAAGCCTCTATCGCTGCGGCTATTACGCTATTAACGGTTATTTGGTGGGTGACCGAAGCACTGCCTATACCTGCCACGTCATTAGTGCCTTTTGCCTTGCTGCCCCTATTTGGTATTGTCGATCATAAAGTGGTCGCATCCGCCTTAGGTAGCCACGTAATTTTGCTCTTAATGGGCGCTTTTATGCTGTCAAAGGCCATTGAAAAAAGTGGCGCACATGAACGGTTAGCGGTTTACATGGTGCGCTTGGTGGGCGTTAATAGCGGCAGGCGAATGGTCTTTGGCTTTATGTTAGCGAGTGCACTATTAAGTATGTGGATATCCAACACCGCCACAACCTTAATTATGTTACCTATTGCCTTGGCTATTCTAAAACATATTGATAATCAAAATCTTAAAGTAGCGCTGATTCTTGGTATTGCCTATGCAGCAAGTGTGGGTGGTGTTGCGACCCCGATTGGTACGCCGCCTAATGTGATCTTTATGGGCATTTATGAAGAACAAACAGGCATTGAATTTGGCTTTTTAGAATGGATGAAAATTGGCGTACCTATTGTGGTACTTGCTATTCCAATTATGGCCTTTTGGCTCACCAGAAATGTCAAACTTGAACAAGCGGTACACTTACCCGTATTAGGGCCATGGCGCGCGGAAGAAACACGCACCTTGTGGATTTTTGGTTTAACTGCATTAGCCTGGATCACACGTAAAGAACCTTTTGGTGGTTGGAGTGGCGCCTTAGATATTGAGATAGCAGGTGATAGCACTGTCGCTTTATTTGCTGTGGTGTTGATGTTTATTGTGCCCAACGGTAAAGGCTCACGCTTACTCGATTGGGACAGCGCTAAAACTATTCCCTGGGGTATGTTATTGCTATTTGCTGGCGGTATTGCCTTAGCTAAAGGTTTTGTCGCTTCAGGTCTAAGTGATTTATTGGGTGAGTGGTTAGCGTCATTTGCTCACTTACCGGCAATTATCATGATTGTTACTATTTGTCTGGTGGTGACTTATTTAACAGAAATAACCAGTAACACAGCAACAGCCACATTACTGATGCCCATTTTAGCGGCGGCGGCTATTGCCTCTGGTTATGACCCTAAAGTGTTAATGATACCTGCGGCGATATGTGCCAGTTGTGCGTTTATGCTACCTGTGGCAACAGCGCCTAATGCCATCGCTTATGGCACCGGTGAAATACAAATTAAAGAGATGGTAAAAGAAGGGGCCGTGCTCAGTTTTATTATTTCTTGCTTAGTGGGTATTACTTGTTACTTGTTATTGCTCTAATAGCCTTTCACGTCAAATTTAAATACTCGCGTTATGACCTTGGGTTATAACGCGAGTATGATAAAAAAACGGTTAAAACATTTTCTCTTTTTGCAAACGTGCTAATAAAATAATAGCAAACGCAGCACTATAAATACCAAATATAACTAGCATGACTTGTGGCATGGTAAAGCCTAAGAATTGCCAGTTAATATCACCACAGTCGCCTGTCGCTTCAAACAAGGCCGGTAACCATTGATGTAGTGGCGCCCAAGTTGGGAAGTTTGGTATAAACTCACAACTAAATAAAAACGACATAGTTGATGATTGCATGTCGACATGTTCTAAAGCAATGATGAAGCCCCAAATAGCCCCGGTAGCCCATAACCCATAAGCTGCAATACGTATTAATATAAATTGACAACCTAAAGCCCCAACAACACCTGCTAAAAATATCCCCCAGATGGCGGTGCGCTGATAAATGCACATAATGCAGGGTTCAAGCCCCATCACATATTGAAAGTAGAGTGCGATTAATTCAAAACATAAGGCACTAACAGCGAGCAATTGCCAAGCTCGTTGATTTAAAGATAATTGGCTTAAGAAATTCACAACATGTCGCCCATGATTAATTATTTAAGTAATATTGCTAGATATGCTAACAATAATAAAAAAGCGCCACAAGGGCGCTTTTGTTAAATTTTATATCAGCTTATAACTTGAACAAAACTTATTAGTGACCACCAGGGGCACTAGTTTCAGGCTTTGCACTGTGATGCTGAATAATATTTTCGTCATAAAAATACTGGGTGTATTTGGTTAACTGTCCAGTTGAGATAGCCAGTAAACCAACAAGCGTTAACACTATCGTATAAGGGAACGCCATAATAACCATACGACCATAAGATAAACGAATTAATGGTGCTAGTGCTGAGGTTAATAAGAACAAGAACGCTGCTTGACCATTCGGTGTTGCCACACTGGGTAAGTTTGTACCTGTGTTAATTGCCACCGCTAATAAATCAAACTGGTCGCGGGTAATTTGGCCAGCCATTAGTGCTTTTTGAATCTCTGTAATGTAAACCGTACCAACGAATACATTATCACTTACCATGGAAAGTAAGCCATTTGCCAGATAGAACATAACAAGCTGCATGTTACCTTCAAAGGTTAACACCCAAGTAATAACAGGCGTAAATAAGCCCTGATCGACAATAACAGCAACTATCGCGAAGAACACGGCTAACAAAGCAGTAAATGGTAGCGCTTCTTCAAAGGCATGGCCAATTTGATGCTCTTCAGTAATACCCGTAAAAGCAGTGGCTAGAATGATGACAGATAAACCAATCATACCAACGGGTGCTAAATGTAATGCCAGACCAACAATTAACCAAACGGCAATCGCACCTTGAATAATCAGTTTGGCATTATCAAGTTTATTACGTTTTTTACTTTCTGCAATATCGTAGTCGTTCAAAACATTGTAAACATTTTCTGGTAAAGCAACGCCGTATCCAAACCATTTTACTTTCTCTAAAAGTACACAGGTTATCATACCAGCAAAAAACACTGGAATAGTTACTGGTGACATACGAATAGCAAACTCAAGGAATTCCCAGCCGGCTTGTTGACCAATAACTAAGTTTTGTGGCTCACCAACTATGGTACATACACCACCTAAAGCGGTACCCACACCAGCATGCATCATTAAATTACGTAAGTAGCCACGAAACTGCTCTAAATCAGCACGTGAGTATTCAGCTAATTCATGGTCACTGGTATGATCGTGGTCAACTTTAATATCTTTACCCGAAGCAACCTTGTGATAAACAGAGTAAAAACCAATAGCGACACTTATAATTACGGCAATGACGGTAAGCGCATCTAAGAAGGCCGACAAGAAGGCCCCAGAGAAACAAAACAGTAAAGACACCATCACTTTGGAACGAACTTTAGTGACTATTTTAGTGAATAAAAATAGTAACAAGCCTTTCATAAAGTAAATGCCGGCAACCATAAAGATTAATAATAAGATCACTTCAAAGTTTAAGATCATCTCATGCATGACTTGATTTGGACTTGTCATACCTATGGCAACTGCCTCGATAGCGAGTAAGCCACCGGGTTGTAAAGGGTAACATTTTAGTGCCATTGCTAGAGTAAATATAAACTCAACAACCAATGCCCAACCGGCAATGTAGGGGTCGACAACGAAAAATAATAATGGGTTGATTACTAAAAATGTAATTATTGCGAGTTTGTACCATTCTGGCGAATTGCCAAGAAAGTTTTTATAAAACGCATTCATGAATGATTGCTGCATGATGAACCTTTTAAAAATTAAGAGCTAGGATTAGTGTGACTTAAACGTTTTTTTAATTATTCTTTTTTAATTATTTTTATAAATTTAAGAGTTCAAGAGTTTAAGCGTTAATTTAACTATTGTAAATAAGTCAGATCAAGCTTATTAGGTATTGAAACTGACTGTTGGGACAGTAAATGTAATTTTGGCATAAAGAAGTAAGCTTTAAAAAATGGCAAAATCAGCAGGCATAAGCAAATTTTACGATTTTAGAACGCTTATAAAATAGCGATAAAGCTAAGATGAATTTAACACGGCAGCTTTAGGGGGGGATATTTTTTATGACTAGCGCCACTGAAGTTGAGCGTTTGACGTATCTCGTATTCATAGATATCAAAGATTTTACTAAAATAGCTTTTCATGATGTGGCATCTAAGTTAATAACAATCTTCATTAGTGACTATTATGCCTTAAATATGCCTTAAAATTATTTTTGATTGATTTTAAGGCTATTAACCACGACTGATCCTTTGATAATGTAACTATTAATTATGGCGGGCGATCGGTATTTTATTTTACGTAGAACGCAATAGGTAAATAGCTTTAAAGTTAATTTAACTACTTAGTTGTTATATAGTTGTTATAGAAAAAAAGTGGTGTTCTTAGGCTGATGTTTGAACGATTTTATCTGCTGTTCCATTTAGTTGATTATATTCTGAAATAGATGTTAGTATCTCGATTTCACTCAGTTAAATCATTGGTTGAATCATTAAAGGTGTATTTTTAATTACATCTGTGAACAAATTATCACTTTAACTTTTGGCTTTATTGTTAAGACCCAGTTAAGTGTTTTGACTAGACTTTTGTCGGTTTATATACAATAGATCGGGTTCTTGATGAAAAAATGGCTAGCAGAAAAGCCAATGAAGCTGTTTTTAAAAACAATACATTCAACAAGTTATTCAACAATATTAAAATCATAATTTTTTACTACTAGCTTAAAGCTGATTACTCACCAAGAATCGGTTAAATCACCTAAAGTCCTATTGCCCGTTTTTTAGACTTGGCAAAGTTCACTAACGTAAAAACAGACATTACATATTGTTTATATAGAGCTTTAATTTTTACTATTTAATATGAGACCTTTTTATGCTTAAAAACTTTAATAAGTTATCTATTGTTTATCAATTAACAACGATTATTTTTATTATTACATTGACAGTTTTTTCACTATTAACGCTTTATGTTTCTTATGACACCAGTAGAGGCGCAATTAAAGGCGTTGAACAGCAACTGAATCGTGAATTAAAGTCGATATCAGGAAATTTTGAATTTTTTCATGAGACGTTAGAACAAAGGACCCGTCAGTTAGGTGATATTTTCTTTACTATGTTTTCAAGTGATCTGAAAATTGATATGGCTAATATTAGCCGAGTAGGTAACTTTGATGTGCCGACATTAATGCATGGCGATAAAGCAATTAACGGCAATTTTTCATTACCCGATGAATTCACTAAAATGACTGGGGGAAGTGCGACTATATTTATGAAATACAATGATGACTTTATTCGTGTTTCTACTTCTTTACGTAAAGAAAACAATGATAGGGCTTTTGGTACCTTGCTAGGTAAAAGTCATCCTGGTTATTCCACTTTAATGCAAGGCAACACCTATAAAGGATCTGCCTTCTTATTTGGTCGTAACTACATGACTAAATATATTCCTTTTAAAGATGTTAACGGCGTGGTTATAGGAATTATGTATGTTGGCTTTGACTATACTGCATCGCTAGCAACATTTAAGGAAAAATTAGCTAAAATTAAGTTTGGTGACACGGGTTATTTATATGCAATTTCAGCTAAAAAAGGCCCTAAGCAGGGAACTCTAGTTATTCATCCTTCCATTGAAGGAAAAAATCTTGTTGCAATGGAAGATGCGTCAGGCAAAAAAGTTTTTAAAAAATTACTTGATGGTGATTCAGGTGTTATGCATTACCAATGGAATAATGCCCAAGGACAGGCCCAAGATAAATTAGTTGCCTATAAGCATGTTAATGGTTGGGACTGGGTTATTGCTGCAGGAAGTTATACCGATGAATTTATTAAGGAAAGTGTTTCACTGCGTAATAATTTAATTGCAATGACCATTTTGAGTGCGTTGGTTATTTTGGCGCTAGTTTATCTTTCGTTAAAGAATTGGTTGAAACCCTTAAATGCCATTGCTCAAAGTTTGAAACTATTGGGACAAGGAGATCTCAGAACGCGTGTTACCGTAAAAGGCTCGGAAGATTTTGAAGATACGTCTAATGAAATACAATTTTTAGCGGGTCATTTAAATAAAATGGCGAAAGAATTTTCAATATTAATTAACAGTATTTTAAGTTCGGTTGATCTGATGGGCATTGCCTCAGAACGTGTCGCAGCGGTTGCGGCACAAACACGACAAGGAGCGGGCCAACAGTTAGATGAAATAGATCAAGTTGCAACGGCTATAAATGAAATGGCCGCAACAGTGCAAGAAGTAGCATCAAGTGCGGTTACTGCCGACTCCCTCACGAAAGAGTCAAATGATCATGTTCAACGAGGTAACTTGGTTGTTAATAATGTCGCAAGTTCTATTCAAGATTTAGCTATTCAAGTTGAAGAATCGGCAACAGCGATTGAAGCGGTTGAAAGTGAAAGTAAAAGTGTTGAAACTGTTTTAGAGGTTATTCGTGGGATAGCAGAGCAAACTAACTTACTTGCGTTAAATGCAGCGATTGAAGCTGCAAGAGCCGGTGAACAAGGTCGAGGGTTTGCTGTAGTTGCTGATGAAGTGAGAACACTGGCGCAAAGAACACAGACATCAACTGCTGAGATTCGTGTGATAATTGAGCGATTACAACATAGCGCTACACAAGCGGTAGAAAAAATGCAATTAGGCCGAGACAAGGCCAGAAGTAGTGTTGAAGAAGTATCAAAAGCCGATGACGTATTAAATCAAATAACTGAATCTGTTGCGTCTATTTCTCAGATGACAGCCCAAATAGCGGTCGCCACTGAAGAGCAATCACGAGTAGCAGAAGATGTGAATCAACGTGTGGTAAATATTCGTGATATATCAAGCGAAACCTCTAATGGGGCAAACGAAATGCTTGAGTCAACATCACAAATGCAAGGTGCTGTAAAACAATTAGAAACCAAGACAACACGATTTACAGTCTAAATTATTTAATAAATTGAGCTAGCCTGTGACAAATTTTGTGTAACTGCCAGTTTTAAATAAAGTGCTTTAAACGGTCTTCGAATTCAATCATAAATTGATTCAAGGCCGTTTTTTAGTTTTTGTTATAGGGCGTTGTAAATACAAAGGATGCTTCTATGAAAATTTTTGGCATTTTATTACTACTTATTAGCATCACTTAAAAAACAAGACGTACCAATTATAATATGGCATAGCTACACTTTGTGTGTGGCTAGTAATGAAAAATTTAAAATAATAAATAAAAACATGATCTTATTGTTCTAGTAAACGAATTAACTACTATGCCCAGAGTAATAAAATCACTACGCTAGTAATGATTAAAGCCATCCCTAAGAACTCTACTAAGGATATTTTTTCTTTAAATATTCTATAGGTAATAAACAAGGTGATGAAAAACTCAACTTGCCCTAATGCTTTGACATAAGCAGCATTTTGAAAGCTTGCTGCGGTAAACCAACCGATAGAGCCTATCACGCTAGTTACGCCAACAAACAAACAAATACGCCAATACTTAACCATTAACCCTAATTGATTTTTGTCTTGAAAATAGACATAAACAAAAGATATAACTGATTGAACCGTGATCATAAATACTAAGGTGACCGCAGCACTGAGTAGTAAATCGGTTTCTAATGCTAAACTTGATTGCCTTATCAGCAATGTTGTTATGGCCAAACCTAAGCCAGCAGCAAGGCCAAATCCAGCACCCGGGTTACGAAATACATCGTCAAAAGTAAATTTTACTTTTGAAACGAGTAAAACACCGACAACACCAACAGCAACAGAAAACCAACCTAAGTAAGTTAAACTGGTTGAAAAGAGTAAGGCGCCAACAACAGCAACTAGAATAGCCTCTGTTTTTGCTAAACTAGAAGCGACTGAAAAATTACGATATTTAAAAGCAATAACTAAACAAACTGTGCCAATGATTTGGGCAAAACAAGCGATCAGTGCATATTTTAGGAAGTTTGGATTAATTGTTGGTATGTCTAGCTGGCGATATTCAAGTACCCACCATAGATACAACCAAGCAAAAGGTAGCGCATATAGGTAGCGTACACCGGTATTTGCCATAGCATTTAGGTGGCTTGAAAGCTGCTTTTGTCCAGCGGTGCGAATAGCTTGCATAAGCGCAGCTAATAAAGTGAAGTAAATCCAAATGTCCAAAAAAATTCCTAAATATTATTTTATGCTGCTTAATAAATAAAAAGCACGATACAGCAGTTTAACCTATGGGTTAAGTAGCAGTATCGTGAAAGTGAACGTATGGCTTTTATTTTTTAGGTAAATGAATACCAGCCAACATACAGCGAATAGAACCGCCGGCGAGTTCTATTGTAGGTACATCAATAGGGACAATCTTAACGTGATTTTCAATCAGTAATACCTGGCTTTCAGTTAACGAAGTATAGGCGGTTGTAGACATAGCTAAAATATTACCATTAGGCGTTGAAAGCTCTAATGCATTACCGGCAAAGTTACATATTTGCTCATAGGTTAGTTCAATGATTTCTTTATCACTTTGTTGAAAACGTTCGATTAAATTTGTGCGCACTACTAAATTTTTAACACAATTTAATCCAATAAGTACAAAGTCAGTCGCCATACTCATTAAAACATTGGTATGGTATACAGCGACATTATTATCATCTGTGGCCGTAAAGGCGACAGGCTGATAATCAAAGTCTTTACAAAATTGATTCAGCACACGTTCACTCATTCGATTTGAAATAACGGCATAAGCATATCTATTTGAGTGGTCTAACACCATAGAACCAGTGCCTTCTAGAAAAAGATGCTGTTCTTCTAGCATTGAATAATCGATAACTTTATTGACTTGATATTCTTTTGATAATAATTTTATGATTTCTGGCTTTTTTTCTTTGCGACGACTCTCACAATACATGGGGAAAATGCCAATAGTGCCATCTTCATGTGTTGTAAACCAATTGTTTGGAAAAACAGAATCTGGCGTGTCTTTCGTAAAATCATCAAAAGCATGTACGGTAACACCATGTGATCTCAATATTTCAATCGTTTTTTGAACCTCTTTTCCTGCTTCGGCTGTAATATATTCAGCTGACACATCAGGACTTGTCTGTTGAAATACATTATCCGCTGCGGTTTCTGGATTCGCTATGAAATGGTGCGGACGGATCATAACAACAGCAGAAGGTGATTGATTAGCGTTTTTCATTAAGGTGTCCTTTAAGCTGGCAATAATAACTAGTTCAGTAATTCGAAGAGATTTTTTTGATCTGTAAGCTCAGGCACTAACTCAATAGTTTCACCAATATTATGTTCCACGATGAGATCCTTGAGTAATCTCAGTGCTGAATAATCTTCTAATGCAAAACCAACCGAATCAAAGATGGTAATTTCATCATCTGAAGTTCTACCAAGGTGCTTGTTAGCAATAACTTGCCAAAACTCAGTAACAGGATGATCATCAGGCAATTGTTGAATGTCGCCTTCAATTCTTGATTGCGGTGCATACTCAACAAAAATTGAGCCTTTAATCAGAATTTGTGCATCAATTTCTGTTTTTCCTGGGCAATCACCACCCACGCCATTGATATGTACGCCAGCCTTAATCATGTCAGGAGTAATTATTGTCGCTAGTTTTTTATCAGCAGTGACTGTGGTAATAATATCAGCATCTAAGGTGGCTTCTTTTACACTGTCACAAATAATGATGTCTAAGTCAGAGTATGATGAGAGGTTACGTACTAATTTTTCACTTGCCTTACGGTCAACATCAAAGCATTTGATTTTTGTTATGCCTAAAAGACAATGAAAAGCGATTGCTTGGAAATCACTTTGACAGCCGTTACCAATTAAGGCCATGGTGGTTGAATTAGCGCTAGCAAGCTTTTTAGCTACCATAACTGATGTCGCCGCTGTTCTTAAGGCTGTGGTTAACGTTAGCTCAGATAAGAGTACAGGATAACCCGTATCTACATCAGCTAAAACACCAAATGCCATCACAGTTGAGCAGTTTTTTTGTCCATTATCTGGATGACCATTGACATATTTAAAAGCGTACTGATTAGCATCTGATATTGGCATGAGTTCAATAACGCCCGATTCGCTATGGTTAGCCAATCGAGCTGATTTATCAAATTCTGCCCATCTTAGAAAATCGGACTCTAAATAAGTAACCAGTCTTTCGATGACATGTTCTGTGCCTATTTTTTTTGTCAGTGCAGCGATTGTTTTAACGTCAGTAAAAATGGTCATAATAATTCCTCTGTTTAATTAATAGGAATTATGAACCTGATAAGCGCCAACTATTAGTATAAGCTTTTCACTAAATTGATAACTAACTATGCAGTTTGCTATGTGTTTGTTTTATTTTGATAGGTTTGATGGGTTTGATTGTGGCGAGCAGGTAAGTTTTATACTATTCATTAAAATATAACGTTCAACGAGCCATATTTTACTATGATCTAATTTGATGGGATGAGAGTAAAATGCTGGTTTCAGAAGCCGAAATTTCGGATATTCCTCTTATTCGACATAATATTCTATCAAACTCTTCAAGTGAGCTTGTTTGCAACTCAACAAGCATATCCCATCGACCATTGGTTGTATGAATAGTACAAACACTAGGCTCTGACATCAATGCGAACTTAACATTTTTAGTTGAACTGCCCTTTATTTCAATATTCATATGAGCACGAACCAAAGACATTTTATCATCAGTTTCTGTCGAGACTAATATAGTATAACCTGTGATGATATTGCGCTTCTCTAACTTGGTTAATCTATTTTGTACCGTTGCTCGAGAAACATTAATTTTTTTAGCTAAATCGGACACAGAGGTACGAGCATCTGTTCGAAGTATGCTAATTAATTGTCTATCGATATTATCAAGTTCGCTCATATTGAAAGAAGGCCTTAGCAAATTGTAATTCTATTGTACAATACTAGTTAATTTACGAACTAATTAAAAGCAAATGTTTGTGGCACAATAAGTTCATCGATATTAAAAAATAAAAAAAAGAATAATATGAAAAAAATCTTAATTGGCATAATAACATTTTTTATAAGTTTAAGTGCAATGGGCGCTGAGTTAACTATCGATCAAAAGATTGATCAGCTACTTATCCCTGTCGCAGATTTATTTACCGGTATCATTTTTTACAGTGTTGATGTGGCCGGTACTCAGTTCCCGCTTATTGTTCTGTGGCTCATTGTGGCTGCTGTGATTTTTACGGTCTATTTTGGTTTTCTTAACATTCGTGGATTTTCTCATTCTTGCAAGGTTATACGTGGTGATTTCTCAAACCCTGATGACCCAGGTGAAGTTAGCCACTTTCAAGCATTAACCACAGCACTTTCGGGCACTGTAGGTTTAGGTAATATTGCCGGTGTCGCTATTGCGGTTTCAATTGGTGGGCCTGGCGCGACATTTTGGATGATCATCGCTGGTTTTATGGGCATGTCGACAAAATTTCTTGAATGTACTTTAGGTGTGAAATATCGGCGCATAAATGCGCAAGGTCAGGTTCATGGCGGACCTATGTATTACCTTAAAGATGGTTTAGCCGAATTGGGTTTTAAAAAACTCGGTAAAGTACTAGCGAGTTTTTTTGCCGTGTGTTGTGTCGTGGCGTCATTGTGTGGCAGCAATATGCTGCAATCAAACCAAGCCTTTCAGCAATTTGTTATTGCTATGGGTAATGAAACGAGTTTTTGGGCAGACAAAGGTTGGCTCTTCGGTAGTATACTCGCCGTTGTTATTGGTGTTGTTATTATTGGTGGTATTAAAAGTATAGTCAAAGTTACTGAAAAAGTTGTGCCTTTAATGGCGGGACTTTATTTGTCAGCGGCTCTTTTTGTTTTGGCCTATCACTATACAGAAATTCCGCATGCGGTCAGTCTTATCATTAATGGTGCATTCAATCCTACAGGTGTTGTTGGTGGTATTATTGGTGTGATGATACAGGGCTTTAAACGTTCAACATTTTCAAGTGAAGCCGGTGTTGGTGCCGCTTCAATTGCTCACGCAACCGCCTCTACAAAAGAGCCTGTTAGAGAGGGGTATGTGGCGTTACTCGAACCTTTTATCGATACCATTGTTATCTGTACCATTACTGCATTAGTGATTGTTATTACGGGGGCTTATCAAACAACAGAGGGTATTGATGGCGTTGCGTTAACGTCTAGAGCTTTTGCCAGTGTTATATGGTGGTTTCCTTATGTGCTTAGTGTTGCCGTATTGATGTTTGCTATTTCAACCATGATTTCATGGGCATATTATGGCTCGATTGCTTGGGGATATTTGGTGGGTGAATCTAAAGTGTTAGATTTACTTTATAAGGTCGTTTTTTGTATGTGTACTGCGTTAGGTGCCTCGGTAAGTTTAAATGCTGTCATTGCCATATCAGATTCAATGTTCTTTTCGATGGCCATTGCAAATATCATCGGATTGTATTTCTTAGCACCCCAAGTCAAAGTTGATTTGAAGCAATACCAAAAAACATACTGCCCAAAATAATATCACCCCATTTAAAGATTAAATGCTGAAATAGTATTTAATCTTTAATCTTTAATCTTTGATACCAAGCCATCAGCACTTTTAATTTTTGTCTATAGACTTTCTATAGACAAAAATGAGTGAGTAACACGCGGCTAACGAAACTTCAAAGGTTCCCGTTTTATTTTTTATTACTATCTGTTATGCTCCTGTCAAACCTAAGCAGTTTCGATGTGAGGACGACCTCACCGCTCTATTTATATCAGAGGACGACCTCTATATTATTGAGTGCTTACATGTCTTGGTTTATCTTATTTATTGCAGGAACCTTGGAAGCTGGCTGGTTAGTTGGTCTTCAAAAATCCGAATCTTTTACAAAACCCTATTATATAATCTTTGCAATTTTCTCGATGACACTTAGTTTAGTGTTATTTTCAATTGCTTTAAAAGAAATCCCTATTACTACAGCTTACATTGTTTGGTTGGCTGTTGGTGCATCATCCATTGCTATCATAAACCATTATTTTTTTGAACAACCAATCACTATTCAGCAATTATTCTATTTTTGCTTAATATTTATTGGCGTGCTTGGCTTAAAAATATCTAATTAATATAATCAACAAAGTGAGTAAATAAATATGTCTGGTGAAATCGATCTAAAAAAACTAATTGCTGCAATGACGCCCGTTCTTGCTGAAACAGAATATGTTTTTGGCACGCTTGATACTAATAGCTATGAACAGCTAGCCCAGTTAGAACCTATTGGTACGTTTCAAGAAAAAGAAGGATTAACGGTTATCGTTAAAAAAGAAAAAGCGGAGGAGTTTAATATTATACATTCAGGTACATTTAAATGTATCACTTTAGCTGTACATTCTAGCCTTGATGCTGTTGGTTTAACGGCTGCTGTTGCAACCAAATTAACGCAAGCAAATATTAGCGCAAATGTTATCGCGGCGTATTATCATGATCATATATTTATTGCATCACAAGATGCCGAAAAAGCATTGGCTTGTCTAAATGAGCTTGTTCTTCAGGAACAATAATAAGGTAAGCCAATTTATGTGTTTATCAGTAAAAATTTCTTTGTAGTAGCTCAAATTCAAGCATTAATGTCTGGCGTGAATGAGCAACAAGTTAGAGAGGATCTTAAAAGATCTGGGCGGCCACAAGCCTATATTGATAAAGTAGCACCTCATAAAGTACATAAAGGAAACAGGCCGACTAATACCTTGTTAATGAAGCGAATATCGCCTAAATCGTTAGGCAGTTTAATCGCCTTATATGAACATAAAATATTTGTTCAAGG
>NZ_JACGVA010000040.1:0-5344 GCF_014076985.1 Colwellia sp. MB3u-8 | reverse complement strand
TTGGTAACCCCCTCCAACTGAAAACTCAAAATCCCCTCCCCATGCGGATAAGGGTATATAAGCTAATAAAATAATCGTTAAATTTTTAAACATCTCCACTCCCATGGAATTTTAAATATAACGCCTAATTAACAGGCAAAAAATGGTTGGCTAAAATAAGTGAACGTAGTGAACAAAAAGCCAACTGTTTTTTGTCCTTGTTTAATTTCTTGTTATGTATATTTACTCTGAACTTAGTTTTACTTGTTTTTGTATAGATAAATATTCGTCTACGGATTCTGCTTTTTTATCTAACCAATTTGATAAAGCAGCATCTTCTGTATGTTTTGAGTAATTAATAAATAAATCAGATTGTTTGTGCAAAAACTTATTAAAATTTTGATCAAAACTTTTTTTGTCTTCATCTGGCATCATGACATAGCTAAGCATCACACCAAACTGAGAAGATTGTGCCCACATCATTTCATCTTGAGGCTTAGCTGTTGACTGCTTGGGTATGATATATCCTAAGCCTAAACCAATAATAAAGATTAAAAACCCATATATAACTTTATTCATACTGTGATTAGACTCCAAGATCCTAGATATACATAACGCCTCGTTAAGAGGCAAATAATATGTTGGCTAAAATCAGCGAGGCAGGAGCAAAAGCCAACTGTTATTTGTCCTGCTTTAACGACTTGTTATGTATCTTTGCGCCGATGAAAGAATAATGAACCTAACATAACCAGAGCAATTAAAAATAGTGTGTAAGCTGTTTCTTTGTCGGAAGATACAACATCATCCAATGAATAAATTTTAGTTCCATCGAGGAGAAACTCATAAGCCATTGCAAAATCATTTTCATTAGGCAAAACAGAAACGATTACGGAACGACCGATTAAATCCTGTTTTTTATCATCACAATCAGTTCTCAGAGAAAATTCTTCTAATACTTTGTAGGAAGAAATACTGCCATTGCTTTTTAACACAACAGTTGGAGCGCCGTCTTTACTACCTGAATTACAACTAATGGACTCAATAACTCCAATTTTTTGAATTAGCTCAGTTCCGGATACTTCATCCTGATTTAATTTCAAGATACCTAACCCGATAAAAAGCATTAAAAGTAAAACCCAAGCACCGTACTTCAATATTTCACCCTAGATACATAACGCCACAATAAGCGGCTAAGTAATAGTTGGCTAAAATGTGTAGCGAAGCGAAACGCAGCCAACTATTGCGTGTCCGTTTGATTGCCTTGTTAGTTGCTAGTAGTTAAAACCACCAATATTACAATAAGTTATCATGTTTAATGTATAGGAGGAAGAACCAAAGAGCGCTTCCGCAATAGATACCTAAACATGAACTTTGAGCCTTAAAAAAACTAAAGCGATTAAAACTATTAAACTGCGAAAGGCGAAGACTGGGTTGGGCAAAAAGGAAGCTAGATTGAACGGCACTTCCATTGCCAAACCAAAGAATTGAACCAAACGCAAAACTATGCGATTTACACTAAACGATAAATAAAATCATTTGATTTAGTGCGGACAACTAACGCCCAAATAACAGGCTAAGTAATGGTTGGCTAAAATTGTGTAGCGAAGCGAAACGTAGCCAACTGTTACGTGTCCTTGTTTATTTTCTTGTTAGGTTGATTAGTGTGCTGATAAACGGCTTGGAAAACTGCACCATTAATTTCCCATAAAAGGTATATGTAAAAGCATAAGCCGAAAATAGGAAATATAACCCATGCAGACCAATCAGGAAGAGATAAAGCTACTTCAAATTCTGCCACTAAAAAGGAACAAGCAAAAGTTAATGCTATAACAAAGTAAAATCGCAAACTGATCCATTTGTTATGAAGCTTCACAGCCTCAGAAACAAATTCATTTTTCTGCTTTTTATTTAACCCCTCTAACTCAGGGTAATCACCAGTTTTATAATACATCGAACCTGAAACCTAACGCCCAAATAATGGGCAAATAATAGTTGGTTAAAATGTTGAACGGAGTGAAAACAGCCAACTGTTTTTTGTCCGTTTGAATGCCTTATAGTTGCATTATGCACACTCTGGAAAAACATAAATCATACCGTCTTCAATCTCAACATCTTCGATAACAAGAAACGGAATTGATTCTGTGTTGACAGGGATTAATAATTTAGCACAGAAATTTTCATTGTTTTCTACAAAAGCGATTACAACATTGTTTTCAAAATCAGGATAGCTGATTGAAGTTGCAACTATATTCCCTTCAAGAACCTTAGAACTTAAAACTTTTTGTAGTAAATTTAATTGACCCGAAAAATCATTAGCTTCTTCTGTTGTCGATATGTGTGCTTCAACTGATCCGCTACGATGGAGTGATAATCCTAGTGGTAGTAGATCTTTGTCATCCGCTAGTATTTTATTTATACGAGAAACAATATGAGCAGCAAGCTCCTGAAATTGGTTTTCTGATGAGTCCATTGTGATTTTCCTTTAATGCAAATGCCCAAATATAATATCAAGGCAGCTAACGCCTATATTAACGGGCTAAACTGAGCGAAGCGAACAGCCCACTGTTTTTAGTCCTGTTGAATTGCTTATGTTTACTTTTTGATAAACAATTCGAACAAATAAAACACAAAATTATATACGCAAAACATGAGCATTGAAGAAACAAAAACAGATATACCAATTGCTTTATCACTAGGTTTATTGTTGACGATATCGGTCGACGGGAATGCAAACCAAATTAACTTATTTATTTGATAATTTACCCAATTAAATAATAATAAATAACAAACCCATTTGAGTATAATAAGAGGATAACTTCCTGCTTTTTCAGCGGCAGCATGAAATATAGCCGTTGCACCTGTATATCCAAGAAACTTAAACCATGCTTCGGCAATAATTGCATGAGCTTCTTGCGTTCCTAATTTTAGACTCAACTCTTTATTGATTTTCACATGTAAACCTAACGCCCAAATAACAGGCTAAGTAATGGTTGGCTAAAATTGTGTAGCGAAGCGAAACGTAGCCAACTGTTACGTGTCCTTGTTTATTTTCTTGTTAGAAGTATTTATACCGTACAAACTAAATTCTGGTAACTGTATCTTTTGTTTGGTTGCAATTTTTTCAATTTCATTTAATAAATTTTGTAATTTTGCTTGATCGTCTACCAAACGAAATTTACTTACCAAGTGTAAATACTCATTCTCTGATATATACGGTCGAGTTATTTCTAAATTTTGTTGCACAACACTAACAGCTTTATTTGTTGATAGTGAAGATATAAGGGTGCTTGTGTACAACACTGAAAGTAGAGAAAACACCAAAAGAACTGCGATTCTGAATTTCAAAGGATTATCGATAACAGAATCGATAAATGACTTTTTAGCAGATATTGTATCTTCTTTAGTTTCATCCAACTCAATATATCTGAACACTTTTTTGAGCCTGAAATTTACAATCCAAGGACTGAAAATTATTAGTACAAAGATTGTTATTCCGGGAATATATATAATGAAATCTCTTTGTTTACCAACATCAGCATATAAATAATCAAAGTATCCGTCATAAAATGTAGATATCAGATTTACTAACACTCCTCCCAAATAAAAAAGGCTATCTTTTAAAAATAAATCCCATAGTCCAGAACCAAGTGCCCCGATAAAAATTATAGTTAAAAGAGACTTTACTTTGTTTGCCTTTGCATCAATAGATGACATATAACCTTCCGATACTTCTAACGCCCTATTAAGGGGCAAATTGTAGTTGGCTAAAATGTGTAGCGGAACTAGCCAACTATAATTTGTCCCGCTTGAATAGCTTGTTAGTTGCTAATACTCTGGACTAAAAATAGATAACAAAAGTAAATTATAACAATTAGATAGAAAACTGAAATTATACTATTTATGCCCCATAGGCAATGCCAGAATTTACCAGTAAAGTAGCTTTTAACTCGAATTTTACTATTTAGCAGTCCTAATGATGATGGTATTAATGTTAATGCAGAAAAACACAACATAGGAAATACACCAAACATTAAACCAAGTCCCGATGCACTAGCAGCAGACGCTGAAGTATCTGGTTCTATTGGAGATAAAAGAATATAAGTCAGGAACATTCCAACTACTGCTGATAAGAAGCCTAACATTTGGAGAGTGCGCATAAATCCCTTTGCAACTAACGCCTAAATAACAGGCTAAGTAATGGTTGGCTAAAATTGTGTAGCGAAGCGAAACGTAGCCAACTGTTACGTGTCCTTGTTGATTTTCTTGTTATATTCTCTTTGCTTCGCTAGTCCAGTTAACATAAAACTAACAGCAAAAATTATTATTAATTGCGCAATAGATTTAACTACATCTAGACCTTTAACAGATAACCGTTTTGATCGTTCTTCAGCTAATAGCCTTTGAGAATAAATAGCTTTTAGCATATCCAAATCTTGCTTTTTAAAAGCTAAATCAAATGCTTTTTTTTCTAATGGTATATTTTTACTGTACTCATTTTCAATATGGTTAACTGAAATGTAATTTTCATCATATTTGACATAAGGAATATCCTCAAAAAATATAATTAAAAAGGAGAGAATAGTCACTATTGAACCGAATAAATAAAATCCTTTTGATTGCACCAGTTTCTCCGAGAATATAACGCCCACTTAAGCGGACAAAAATTGTTGGTTAAAATGTGAAGCGAAGCGGAACCTAACCAACTGTTTTTGTTCCGTTTGAAGTTCTTGTTAGGCATACATTACATAGGACAATTTACTTCTAGACCATTGACAGAGTCCTTGATTTTTTTAAAGTTATCTTCCCAAAACATATTAAAAGCGACGACGTTTACTGACGTAGCACAGTTTTTATTATTTTGATCAATTTTTACGTTTAAAAAGTAACCTTGGGAACTCCCTGAAGGTGAATATACATTATAGGTAGTTGTGCCACTATTTTTAGTTTCCATAACTCTATAGTTTAAGTTGTAGCCAGTGGTTCCTGAAACAAAGACAAAATCAGGTTTAAAACATTGCGCTAAGTAACCCTTAATACGAGTTTCAACAAGATTTTTGTTTTCAGAAAAACACATAGGCTCACTTTTATTACCATTAGTAATTAATGCGGTTTCAGTCTGCGGAAAAATAGCACAACCTGATAAAATGGTTGTTAATAACGCCAAAGGTAGAAATTTACTCATAATATCCTTGTATGCCTAACGCCCAATTAACGGGCTAAAAATAGTGGGCTAAAATGTAAGCGAAGTGATCTTACACCACTTTCGTAGACACATTTTAAAGTCCTAATTTCTCATATTTTTCTGGCGTTGTATAACCTAAACTTGAATGTAATCGTTCTTGATTGTAAAACGCTATATATTTCT
>NZ_JACGVA010000039.1:0-23339 GCF_014076985.1 Colwellia sp. MB3u-8 | reverse complement strand
GTTCTAGGTTCTAGGTTCTAGGTTCTAGCTTCTAGGTTCTACAAGATTTTGTCAGCTATGCAGCTAATTAAAGTCCATTTGCACAAAGAAAAATAAATGAGGGTAAATGAAAAAAAATTGAAAATATAATATGTTAAGTCATTACCTTTCACTTCTCTAAACACTTATCTAAAGCGCAGCGCCTCATAAACTCTTGTGAATATTTCTATAAGCTGACTATTCTAACTTTACTTTGTCGCAAGCCCAAACACTTCTTTCATCACTTGCGCTGTTTTAGCTATTTCAGCTTGGGTAAGTGTTGGGTGTACTAAAAACATCAGTGACGTTTCACCGAGTTCAACCGCATTGGGTAAGCGTTTTTCAGGACGCCACGGGGTGTTATCAAAGGCTTTTTCAAGGTAAACCTCTGAGCAACTGCCTTGAAAACAAGGTACGCCCGCAGCCACTATTTCATTCACCATACGATCACGATCCCAGCCATCAGCTAAAAGCTCAGGCTTAATAAACATATAATGCTTATATTCTGCATGTTCACTGTACTCTGGTACTTCAACTAAACGCATCAAATCAAAACCAATTGCAGCTTCATCAAGTTGTTTAGCATACCCTTGACGAGATTCAGTCCATGACCCCATGCGAGTTAATTGAATACGACCAATGGCCGCTTGCATTTCTGTCATGCGCCAATTAGTACCAAAACTTTCATGTAACCATCGAAAACCAGGTGGGTGTTCACGGTTATAAATGGCATCCCACGATTTACCGTGATCTTTATAACTCCACATAGTTTTCCACAATGTTTCATCATTGGTGGTAACCATACCGCCTTCGCCACCCGTACTCATAATTTTATCTTGGCAAAAAGACCATGCACCAACATGACCTATTGAACCAACTGAACGGCCTTTATATTTTGCACCATGAGCCTGTGCACAATCTTCAATAACATATAAGTTATTTGCATCAGCAAGAGCCATTAACTCATCCATTTCACATGGAAGACCAGCTAAATGAACTGCAATAATCGTTTTGGTATTCGTCGTTAAAACATCACTAACAGTATCAACAGTAATGTTTTGTGAATTAGCATCTACATCAGCGAACACGGGACGAGCACCAGCAGTAACAATAGCTGAAGCTGAAGCTAAAAATGTACGAGACGTAACAATAACTTCATCAGTCGCAGAGCCGCCATTGCGAGCGCCAATACCTAATGCAACCAAAGCTAAATCTAAAGCAAGAGTGCCGTTACTTAATGCTATGGCATATTTGCTATAGGTATATTCTGCAAATTCACGTTCGAACTCCCGCCCTTCTTGCCCTGTCCAATAGTTAACTTTATTTGATAATAAAACTTCGGATACTTTATCGGCTTCTTCTTGAGTAAAAGAAGGCCATGGAGAAAACTTAGTATTAAACATTATTTTGACTTTGCCTTATTACCTGGAATAAAAATTTCTGCAACACCGTCTGTCACTGTTTTATTTTTTACAGTGCAAGTCGTTTCAAATAAAACGCGCTTTGAGCTAACATCTACAGACGTCACTTTTACCGTAGCTACAACAGTATCACCTATATAAACAGGTCTTTTGAAATTTAAATTTTGAGAAACATATACACACCCTGGACCTGGAAGACGAGTCCCAAAAAGCGCAGAAAAGAATCCGGCGGTTAATAAACCATGAGCTATTCTTCTTCCAAAGCGACTATCCGCTGCATACATCTCATCAACATGAACCGGATTATAATCACCTGTTAAACCTGCAAAACCCTTAATATCGGAATCGGTGATTGTTTGAGAGTAACTAATAGACATCCCAATATGAATATATTCAATTGGAATTGAACCCAATCCTATATCACCCATTTTATTTCCTTAAGTTTTTTCTAGATAAAGGTTTAGCAGGATTGCCAATTACAACTTCGCCTGCAGCTACATTCTTTGTAACTACAGCACCCATTCCAACAACAGCACCCTTTCCAATAATCAAAGGCTTTCTTTCACTACCTTGCTTAATGATGGCACCCGTACCAATATAAGCATGATCTTCAATATGGACATTACCATTACACATAACTCTTGGTGCAAACGTAACAAAATCACCTATAATACAATCATGCGCTACATAGCTATAAATATTTGCGTGGAAAGCTTTACCTATCTTAATATTCGAAGTTAATGTGACAAAGGGACATAGCAATGAACCTTCGTCCATTTCTATATCATCCATCAAAACGTTATTTTGAGAAGATATATTTAGTTGCTTAATTTCATCTTCTGCTAATTGATTAACTAAGATTTCTCTTACTTTACTATTAGCAATTGCAACAACAGCCTGTTTAGACGAAAAATCAGCCTCTAAAAAAGATTTATACGGTATAACTTTTATTCCAGAAAGAAAGTCAATTTCATCATTATCATCAATAAAGCAAACTTCAGCCTTAATATTTTTTTTTGATATATACTCTTTAATTAAGGGATAAACTTCTTTACCAAACCCGCTAGCACCATATATACCGATCAACACTTCATTCATTTTCAGTTCCTACATTTTAATACGTCTAGTTTATATCTCTGATTACCATAAATGCTTCAGCATGTTCATGGCCAACATAAGCACCTCTTAAGGATCCTAAATGCTCGATTGCTTTAATCGAGCGTGTACTAGGAAATTCTTTTAACTGGCTTTCAAAGAACTTCATTGCTTTAATTTTATTTTCAAAATCTTCTACTGATAATACAGAAAAAAATGTTGGGATAAAGGCCGCTTCAACTGTTGGATGTCCCCACTCAGTTTCAGATAATGTTTCATAAGATTTTATAGTTTTAACACACTGACCAGGAACAGGCCTTGCTGCAACTAGGCATGCATTATATATTGCGCCATGATCCATGTGTAAATCACCTTTATGAGGAATATACAATGTATCTACGTTCAATTTTTTAATTAATTCATTAATTAATGTAGCAATTTTGTACTGGGGATATTGTTCAAGTTGAGGTGCAGGTAAATCGAACCAAAATGTTTCAGTTACTTTCAAATATTGATGAGATTTTTTTGCTTCTTCTCTTGTTTCATCTATTTGCTTTTGGGTAAATAGCTCAGGAGCTCCCACAGAAGCATTGGTCATAACAGCGATATGAACCTGATCACCTTTTCTTATATGTTTTGATATTGTGCCGCCACAACCAAGAATTTCATCATCGGCATGTGGAGCAATAACTAGTACCCTACTCATTGATCATTCCTAACTTAATTTTAATTGCATTTAAATCATTTTTTAGTTGAAATATTTCATCTTCAGCTAAATAGCCTAATCTATCCCCTACCTTTAATTTAATTTCTAAATTAAAATCATGAATCCAAATTAATCCGCTACCAGTTTGAACTAAATAATGATCATTTCTTATTTTTAGAATACGGCCAACACAACCTTTGATTGTAAGATTTTCTTCTAGGTATGCTTTGTTTATTACAATTTTATTAAGTCCTAAATAGGTATAAGAGCCAGGATGTGGTGCTGCAGCGGCTTTTATTATTCTTATTATATCGTAAGCCGATAGGTTCCAAAATATCAATCCATCATCCGGCTTTCTAACTCCGAACTCCGTAGTTTCGAGTTCATTTTGAGGCACTGGATCCCAAATGTCTTTTTTAAGTTCTGGTAACCACTTATCTAGGGCAACCTCAATGGATTCTAATATCTTATTTTCAACAACTAAAGCATCATCATTAACTTCTACTTCGAATGGCTCTTGTATAAAAATAGGGCCTGCATCAGCTACATCAGTAATAACAAAAAAGTTTGCAGCTCCTGGCTGAACTTCATGAATAAGCCAAGCAAGGGGGGCTCGACCTCTACCTTTAGGCAATAAAGTCGGATGAAAACCAATACACCCAAGCGTAGGTGATTCAATAATTTCGTCACAAACCAACTGAGATAAACCAACAACAAACAAAGCATCAAGTTTCAATTTTTGAATAAATTCAGTTTGATCATTAATCCGGGTAAATGGATGATATTTGATATTATTTGCATTACAAAATTTGTTAAAATTATTATAACCGCTTACTATCATTCCTTCTGAAGGCTCATATCCAAAAACATCAGTTATGTTTATCTGATGTTCAACTAATTTTTTTAATGTTATGAATGATGAATTAACGCCTCCTATAAGACCTACTTTCATTTTTTCATCCCCCACTGCTCGCCTAAAAAAACTATAGCGACTGTATTTAGAATTATTTTAATATCTAAAATAAAAGACATATTTTCTATATATTCACGATCATACTTCCATCGTTCTTCCCATGTTAAATGGATATTGCCATTTATTTGTGCAAGCCCAGTTAAACCAGGGCGAACTAAAAGCCGACTTCTTCCATCTTCATTAAATGAGTCAATTAAATCAGGTAAACAAGGCCTAGGTCCGACAATTGACATATCCCCTTTAACAACGTTTAATAATTGTGGCAATTCATCAATTTTAAGCCTTCTTATCACTTTGCCTACTTTGGTAACTTCAGCTTCATTACCTAACGTTTGAACATTATGCTCCCTTTCCTCGTCAGTCATTGAACGAAACTTTAATATCTCAAATATACTGCCATTTTTCCCTAACCTTCGCTGACGATAAAATAATGGACCTTTACTTTCTACTTTTATTAAAAATGTGCAAATACAGAAAAGAGGCATTAAAACTAATAATGTAGATATAGAAAAAATTAAATCAAAGATTCGCTTATGCATTGTTAGTGACTCTTTCAAATAATGTAATAAATTTAGAAACACCTACTTTTAATGAAAGCTCTTTATTGTAAAATTCTTTAGCATTTTTAGATAAAGCATCTAGTTCTGACACTGGGAGGATGGACAATTTATTTATAGTGTTAGCTAATGATTCCGGGTTATCAGATTCGCAACAATACCCAGATAAACTTTTTTCAATTAATAATTTAGCATCACCTTCAACACCCATAATTATAGGTTTCCCAACACACAAATAAGCCTGAGTTCTAGAAGGGATAGTAATTTCAAATAATTTATTTTTACTTAAGTGAACAAGCAAAGAATCAGCAGCATATAATAAGTCTGCTACGTCATTCATCGGCACTCTTGGTATGAAAAATATATTCTCAAGATTCAACTTTATCGCTGTTGTTTTAGCATCTTCCAACAACACTCCATCTCCAACGAATACTATATTGGCCTTACTATTCATCTTCTTTAAATGTACGGCGCTTTCAACAATAGCATTAACACCTTGTGCTAGCCCTATATTCCCTGCAAAAACAACATTAAAACCATCCTTCGGTAATTGGTGTTTACATATTCCTTTGGGAATAAGAGATTCTTCATTACACCAATTATGAATAACTGTTATTTTCTCCTTTGGAACCCCTCGACTAGTTAATTCCTGCTTAAAACCATCAGATAAAACGACTAGGTGAGTAGATAACTTATAAGTTAAAGTACAAACTTTTGATATTAACTTTAAAACTGCATTATTATTTAACATACCAGTCGCAGCAAGTGTATCGGGCCATAAATCTTGAATATCAACTACTACTGGTATTCTTTTTATCTTACCAATAAGAGTCGCTGATAAACTTGTTGTTAAAGGGGGATGATAGGCATAAATAACATCAAACTTTTGGGCTTTAAACAAAGCACAAAAAAATGATGATAAAAAAAAACTTGTATAATTTAATATTCTTTTCATTGCTGAATTATCATGAGATGGATATACAGGAACTCTTGTTACTTTAATTCCATCAATAAATTCGACTTGTTTTAATTTAATTTTATATCCATCATAAAGCTTACCTCCAGGATAGTTAGGGAAGCCAGTTATCACTTCAACTTGATGGCCTTGATTTACTAGTTCTTTAGCAAAAAATAATCCTTTAAAAGTTGGCTCAGGATCAAACCACTGTGTGATCATTAATATTTTCATAACGTTACCACTCATACCTAGAGAAATTTTCTAAATTACGCCATCTATTAGTTAATTTAGCAGTACCTAGTATAAGCTTAACAACTCTTAAAGATGTATTTTCTACAGTATACTCAACAGGCACTTCGCGGTGTGGAAATAAAATATCTTCTTTAATAAC
This sequence comes from Colwellia sp. MB3u-8, assembly GCF_014076985.1. Classification (NCBI taxonomy): domain Bacteria; kingdom Pseudomonadati; phylum Pseudomonadota; class Gammaproteobacteria; order Alteromonadales; family Colwelliaceae; genus Colwellia; species Colwellia sp. MB3u-8. The sequence continues at coordinate 17,220 of NZ_JACGVA010000039.1, read as the reverse complement.
TAAATCAACTGCAGAGATCAAAATATCTGAATCTAAACCAGATAAAACAATAGAACCTACATCTAGCGCTTCAGGTCGTTCAATTGATTGGCGAATCGTTACAGCTGGAAAATCTAGCATTGCAGATTCTTCTGAAATTGTTCCACTATCTGAGATAGCACAAAAAGACTCTTTTTGAAGCTTGTTGTAATCAAAGAAACCAAATGGTTTTAAGAAACGAATATCGCGATCGCCGGCATCCAGATTTAGTTTTTCAAGACGATTCTTTGTTCTTGGATGTGTTGATACAACGACTGGGTAGCCGTATTTATCGTGCAGTTCATTTAGGCAATGAACTACTTTTTTAAGGCTTTCAGGGTTATCAACATTCTCTTCGCGATGAACACTTACGATAAAGTATTTTTGTTTTTTTAACTCTAACTTACTTAATATATTGCTTGCTTCTATTTCTTCTTTTTTAGAATTAAGAACCTCAAGCATCGGAGAGCCCGTTACATAAATAAAACGATGTGATAAACCTTCACTGATCAAGTGTCGTCTAGCGTGCTCAGTATAAACTAAGTTAAAATCAGCTAAATGATCGACCACCTTACGGTTAATTTCTTCAGGTACGTTAGCATCAAAACTACGATTACCTGCTTCCATGTGATACGTAGGCACTTTCATACGTTTTGCCATCATAATAGCAATCGCACTATTGGTATCACCTAATACAAGAACAGCATCGGGTTTTTCTTTTAATATAACTTCTTCGGTTTTTATTAAAATTTCACCTAATACTTTACCCAGAGTTGATGTATCAACATTTAAGAAATAGTCAGGTTCACGGACACCTAATTCATCAAAGAACACTTGGTTTAGTTCATAGTCATAGTTTTGACCAGTATGAACTAACTTATGATCGGTAAACTTTTCTAATGTATCCATAACAGATGCAAGACGGATGATTTCAGGACGAGTACCGAGTATTGTCATGACTTTTAATTTTTTCACAATTTAAACCTTATGATAAACAGTATCAGGATTTTCAGGATCAAATATTTCATTAGCCCAAAGCATTACGTACATTTCATCATCACCTACATTAGTGATGTCATGGGACCAACCAGGCACAGTTTCTACAACCTGTGGTTCATCACCAGATGTCAACAACTCATAATACTCATCGGTTGCAATTTGTCTAAAGCCAAAGCGGGCTTTACCTTTTACCACCAAAAACTTTTCACTTTTTGAATGATGATAATGACCACCACGAGTAATGCCAGGATGCGCTGAAAAGAATGAGAACTGACCAGAGTCTTTTGTTTTAAGCATTTCAACAAAAGTACCACGAGGGTCTTCATGTTTTACTAAGGAATAAGAGAAATTTTCTGGTCTGAAATAACTAATATAAGTTGAATACAATGCACGCGTTAAATCAGTACCTACACGTTCAACAATGTGACTATTTTTACTTTCTTTGAATGATTTAAGCTGTTCAGCAAGTGCACCTACAGCTATTTGATAAACAGGTTTAACTTCAAAGTTATCAGCACTAGATAAATTGTCACTTTCTCTCGTCGCTTTAATAACAGAAATAAACTCGTTAACAACGTTATCTATATAAACTAGACTTATCAATGCACTAGGTTTGTTAATTTGAATAGGTAAGTCATTAATGGTGTTATGGCAAAATGTAGCAACAACAGAGTTATAGTTGGGTTTACACCACTTACCAAAAATATTAGGCAAACGATAGTTACATACCAATGCCTCACTTTGATTTGAATAATTGCTTAAAGCATCTTCAGCATACTTTTTACTGAGACCGTATGGATTATCACGTTCAGCCTGAATTGAAGAAGAATAGATAATCGAAGTTTTACGGTTGTTTTTTTCAAGGATGCTAACAATTAATTTAGTTAAATCAGTATTACCTGCAAAAAATTCTGACTCATTATCAGGCCTATTTACACCGGCTAAATGAACAATAAAATCACACCTAATTACTTTATTTTCAAGATCAGTATCATTTCGAGTAAAAGTATCAAATTCTATTTTTTCTTCCGTTAATCTAACCTGAAGATTTTTCCCTACGAAGCCATTAGCTCCAGTAATTAAAACTTTCATTTATCTAACCTTTGCCAACTATGTCACGGATAAACTCAAGCTTAAGTAATAGGTTTTTCATACCTTCAAAATCTAAACGTTCAGTATTGTGAGAATGATAATCAACTGAGCCTGATATAACTTTCTCACCTTTTTCAACAAACTTACCGTAGTTCAAGTCTCGATTATCTGGTGGCACTTGGTAATACCCTCCAAGATCATAGGCATGAGCCATTTCTTCACGGGTGAGTAATGTTTCATATAACTTCTCACCATGACGAGTCCCCATAACATGTACTGGGTGATCATCAACTTTCAGCAAAGATAGTAATGCTTTCACTAATGTATCAATCGTTGCTGCAGGAGCTTTTTGAACAAACATGTCTCCATTTTGACCATGCTCAAAAGCATATAATACAAGATCTACAGCATTTTCAAGTGTCATCATAAAACGAGTCATTTCTGGATCTGTGACAGATAATGCTTTACCCGCTCGAATTTGATCTACAAACAAAGGGATAACAGACCCACGTGACGCCATTACATTGCCATAGCGTGTTCCACAAATGACTGTTTTTGAGATATCCGCATTTCGAGATTTAGCAACATAAACCTTTTCCATCATTGCTTTAGATATACCCATAGCATTAATCGGATAAGCAGCTTTATCTGTGCTTAAGCAAACAACACGAGATACTTCATTCTGTATTGCTGCTTCAAGAAGGTTCTCAGTACCTAAAACGTTCGTTTTAACTGCCTCCATAGGGTGAAATTCACAGGATGGAACTTGCTTTAAGGCTGCAGCATGAAATATAAAGTCAACTCCACGAGTAGCGTTTAACACTGAGTTATAATCACGTACATCACCTATATAAAATTTCAATTTTGAATTTTTATATTTGATCCGCATATCTTCTTGTTTCTTTTCATCACGAGAAAATATACGAATTTCTGATATATCCGTATTCAAAAAACGATCTAAGACTGCATTTCCGAAAGAGCCTGTTCCACCAGTTATCAATAATTTTTTATTTTTAAACATAATTATCACTCAAATAAATTAGATATATTTTTTTCAATTTCTTTTAATTCACCTAAACAATACTTGTAAACTTGTAAGGTTCTAGAATTATACTCTTCTTTCGACATTTCCAATAACACTTGTATTGTATTAGCATAGGCATTTACATCACCGCTAGAGTGAACAAACCCCCCTTCATTCTTAACTTCTGACCATGGAGTCTGGTTGGAAATAATTATTATATTGGAGTTAATCATTGCTTCAACGATAGAATGGCCATAATTTTCATTTAAAGTGGGTAGGATAAATGCCTGATTTTGTTGTAAAGCACTTTCAACTTCTACTCTATCGATAGCACCTAAATATTTAATCTTAATATTTTTGGGTAACTGTTTAATTAATGATTCACATTCATTCCAATAGTTAATATCATCAATCTCACCTGCGATACTAAATGTAATATCACCATGTTTAACAAACGACAATGCTTTCAAAAACACTTTTAGGTTTTTCTTAGGACTCACTCTTGCCAAATATAAAAGTTTCAATTTTCCTTTTTCTTTGTTTTTTTCTTTATATTTAGGTAAGTTTTCGTGCATATTAGACACTAATTTATATTTTACTTTTCCTAGAAAATTAAGGGATTCATCTAACTCTTGTTGGCTAGTAAATTGAAAAGTAACTCGTTTATGTAAGCCTAGCATTCGGAAGAAATATATAAACAATTTTTTTTTGTGTTTTTTTAAAGACATAGCTCCATAAGCCAATTCACCTCTAGGAGCTAATATAATTTCATTTGTCTTGATAATACTAAACAATGAAAAAAAAATAAACATGAAAGAAAAACGAATATCAAAGAAGCTATTTAAATACATATAATCATAATGCACTCTTCTATACATTTTTAAGGAGCTTAATTTCAAGGATGAATAAAAAACAGGAAAGCCTTTATAATTGTTATTCCAAGAATCTATATCTATGTTTCTATAACTATTAAGTTCACCTAGGTCTCTATCAGAAGTAACAACTGAAAAATTCAATGTTCCCCCTAAAAAAGATATTAAGTTACACAAACTTCTAACTGGTCCTCCGGCCTTATAGCCAGGATAAAAAAAACGACTTACAACTAAACAACTTTTCATGATTATCCATACAAAAAAATAAAATAAAACTTAAAATTTATTAATATTACCTGATTTTATATCGGTCATATTTACAGAGCATAAAAACACTATAAAAATAAAATTATACGGTTGATAAAAGCTACCGTAAAGCAAACCAATAAAAATAAATAAATAAGGAAATATACGTACAAGGTAACTATTGCTAATTAAAGACTCCTTCAAAAAATACAATATATATATATATATAATAAAGCCCGAAATTCCATATTGAACTAAGAGTCGAGTAATATAAGATTCTGTCCAACCGCCTTCTAATAAATTTCTATCAATTACATTGATTACACTAATCTGATCTATCCCTAAAGGGAATTGTTGAAATATTCTCAAATGTTCAGACCAAATATAAATTCTCGCAGTATCTTTCATAATCATTGAGGTATCATCGTATCCTCTAAATAAATAAGTGTTAATAATATCTAAATCTAAGCCTAACAATGTATTTAAAATAAAATTTATGTTTATTAGAAGTAAGATAGGTAAGACAATTAATGCCACAGGTAAAAATAAGGAAAAGAAAGATGATTTTTTATTTATTGTCCTACACATAAAAAAGAATATTAGACTAAATAATAAAATTAATACCGCAGTCCTAGATACCCCAAAGACTATATAATAAAGAGATAATATTATAGGTATAAATTTCCATTTAGATTTATTGAAATTTAGATTTATTAAAAGAACAAATAATGAAAGATATATACTTTGAGAAACTTTAGTAAACATTGAAACTCTACCAGAAAGAGCTTCTAAGTGGTGCATGCTTGATTGACCGGGGATATATCCATAAACACTAAAGCCAACATGATAAAGAGGAATAGATAATAATACTGAAATATAAAATATTTTATTTAAAAATTTAAGATCTAACTTTAAATTCAAATGAATAATTGAAATAAAACAAACACAAAACAAGAAACTAGAAAATATATTTTTTAAATCGCCTCGAATAACAGATAAAAAGGATCCAAGAATAAAAAATAGAATTAAAATGAAAATCCCTTTATTTACTTTAAATGATTTATCGCTGTTTTTAAAACCAGAATAACTGATTAATGAATAAACAATCAATGCAGGAAATACTGTAATAATATAAACAATATTTTCATTTATTCCAGGAATATTAGAAAGGTAAAGTAGACTCCAACTATATAAAACAAAAACATTAAATAATTGCTGTTGATTGAATTTCACAAGGTTCATATAAATATCTACGGCATTAATTTGAAGGTTGGATGAGCAGAAACATTCTCGACACCTTGAATTGGCATTAGCTTCACATCACACCCCATAGATTCAGCTTCAAATAAAACTGTAGAAAACACACCAAAAACTGTATATGAATTGGCTAATAACTCATATAAATCAATTTCATCTGTCATAATTTTTAAATTTGGTAATAATTCTAAAAATTTAAAATCACTCTTAATACTGAACTCTGATGGGTGGAGTTTAAAAAAAACATTGTCAGCCTGAGAAAAATAAAGAGAATAATTTTTTTGTACATAATTAGCAATATCAATACCTATGGCACCTTGTGATATTACCGTTATTGCCTTTCTATCAATATTTTGATCCAAATATTTGTTAATTTGATTTTTCTGATAACGAAAATCTTTCACTGTAACTTTTGAGAAATTGGTTCCAACGACTTCTTTCCAACTAGTTGACCAACAGATTAATTCATCAGGTAAATAGGCCTTACTGAAGTTACAATCATTAAAGTTATAACCAAGATGGTACTTACTGATAATGCCATGCTGCAGTTCTGTCACCTTTATGCCTAATTCTTTAGCAGCAGAAATAACATCATAAAAACCGTAAGATACAACTATCAATAACTCCTTTATCTCTAGCTTTTTAAATAGCAACTTAAACTGAGGTTGCAAAGATTTAAATCTCTTTATCCCTGATTTAAATATTGATTCTAAATTTACAATTATATTCAAATGTTCATTTATATCAGACTCTATAGCCCTAATTAGTTTTACATCTGAAACTGAGAACTTTACAGGATTAAAAATTGAATGAATGCGTGAATAAGTATAAATGAAGTCAAGAAATATTCGCTCTTGGTTATTTTTGGTTTTAGAGTGCTTATAATTATAAGGACAATCTAACAGTGCAAAACTTGTACCTGCTGATTCCAATTCATCTTTGATATGATCAGAATATATATCTACAAATTCATTATCAACTTTGCAAGATCTATTATGTTCAAAAATAGCAACATCTACAGGACCATTATTTGATAAAAACGAATTTCTAAACAAACAGAATTTCATAACATTTAGCAAGCTTTTAATCTTAGAAATGAAAGCTTTTTTATTGTTTTTTAAATGCGGTTTTTCTAATATACCGCAACGCACAGCCAGTTGGTAATAGATATTCATTCTATAGTAATGCCAAATATAAACATCATTTAACTTTAAGTCTAATAATTTATACTTCCTCTCAAGTAGGAATATAAAATCGCAAAGATCTTTTACATTATTGATTTTCATTTAATCTCTATTCTTAAGGCACACATTAAACCAAGGCAAATCAGTATATTTATTAACAATAAAAATGGTTAATATTGAACTAATAATAAATGAAAGAAGAGTAGAGTATGCGGCCCCAACAGTTCCATAATTAAGGATAAATATGTAATTGAAAATTAAATTTAAAATTGCTGTAAAGCTTGTTATTAGTGCTAGTAATTTAGTTTTATTAAAAACAACAATATAAGGGAAAAATATTTTATATATTCCCTGACAAGCATAACCCAAAGCTATCCATATTATAAAAGAAGATGCTGAACTAAACTCGACACTGACAACTAGAGGTAGAATAAATTTAGAAAAATACGATAGAGCTATGGCCAAACTAAAAATAACAAAAAAATAACCGTAAGTGTATTTTACAATCATTCTTTTTTTATCTAATTCAGAGTTAGGGAATACCTTATAAAACCAAGGACTCCAAGATTTAATGAATGAATCACAAAAAACACCTATTATCATTCCAAAACTATAGGCTACCGTATATATACCTACATCGTTTAAACCGACCATTTTCTCAATGAATATCCTATCGCTCAAGCCGATAATTAAACTTCCTAAGACGTGCGGTATCATTGGTACAGATATATTTAAAATTTTTTTAATGATATTTATCGAAAATGAAAAATCACAGTAACCTTTAGTTAAAATATAATATATAGAGAATAAAGACATAACAAAATATGTCAAAAGCATACCTATTAATTGCGAGATCCACCCCATATCTATAATGACTAGGAATATAATAGTCCCTACCATAATAAGAATTGAACTTGTAACTTCTATAACCCCGAATAAATACGCCCTACCTTCATTCCGCAAAATAGTCAAGTTTAAAGTATTCAAAATCATTAAAAAGCTTAACAATGGTAAATATGCTATATAATAAGTAGGAATTGAAAACACTTCTTCATATAAATTTAGTAAACCGAAAATCAACGAATATATCAGCAGTAAGGTTCCCAACAGTATGAGTATTATGTTTCCTATTAACTTAGCTAAGTTAGAATCACTTTCTATAGCAAAAAATCTAGATATATTAACTTGCATATTCATACCCATAAAAGCTATAAATACATTATTTATAAGAAGACACAGTGCTAGAGTCCCATAGTTTTCTGGTGATAAATACACAGTAAGAATAGGCAACATTAAAAAAGGAATTGCTTTATTCAAAATACTAGAAGAAAGGTAAATCAAAGCATTTGAAAATATTTTCATAAAAGTTACATTATCTGTATTACATTAAAATCAAGTGATACTAACTACTAATATAAATAGCACTATGGTAATTGCTTCAAAAACTTTTGCATAACTTGGTAGTTTAAATTGATGCACTGTCTAGCTTTATTTTGTGTAATAAGATTATTATTGATTTCTGACTCAAAATATTCGAATAATTCTGAAGAAGCTTTACTAGTACCTATATAGCCTGATTTTACTTTTAATTTACGTAGTAATTTACTAATAAAATCATCCTTTACTTTATAAAACCCGTCAACAACCGCAGCACCAAATGTTCTTCTTAATGCCTTACCTCTTCCATCTTCAGCTATTAATATACTTGGCTTTGAAATACTTGACATATAAATATGGGCATGGACTCTATAACCAACATGAAAATCACATTGATTATAAAATTCAATTAAATTCTCTGCACTACCTGATATATCACTCCATTCAATTTGATGACTTTCTAACCACGAAATAAACTTGAGATGGCTGTCAAGGTGATTAGCGGAAGAACCATGAGTATCTAAGAATTCTTTTTTGGTGCTGTGATGAAAACAAACAATAAACTTAGCATCTAAACTTTTAGACTTATTTTTAAATTTTAATATTGCACTTTGCATCTGTTCTAACATTTCTTTAGAGTTTATAAATGAAACTCCTAACGAAAAACCTATGACATTAAGCTTTGACTTTGCAATACTTACGTTAAAATGCTCTAGACTGTAAGTGGCAGGACAACCTGTCATTAAATTATTTTTAAACGAATAATTATCTAATACATTTTTTGTATGCAGGTCCCTAACACTACTAATTAACCCATCAACTTTTATGCGTTGAAGTAGCTCGATAGTTTTACTTGATAATTGATAATCGTATGTATTATTCCAATTCCCACTTAACGACTTCCAGCCGACTCCCATTAAAACGATTTTAGTTTTAATCTTATTTAAGTCATCTAATAGAGGATATACCATTGGGTACATTTCTTTTTGAAGTGCTGGCCCTCCCATTAATATTAATGCTTCTGAATTATTAACTAACTTTAAAGTTTCATTATCAAAACGCTCCCAACCGTTAATATCAATAATGTCTCGATCAGATCTCTCTATTGCAAATAATTGTTTTGCCCTGAACTTAATTAAGTAGTCACCAGCATTATTTTTTGAGCCTGTTAATATAACGTAATAAGGTTTTGTGGTATTACTCAAACTCATACTAGATTTTTCCACAACATTAAGGTGTCATCTTTAACACCAACGTCTAATGTTTTTCCTACAATCTCATCCCAATGTATAGGACTAATACCGTGTGCTGGACGTTTAGCTATAATATCGTTTTCAGTAATTACATGCCCTTTAGACAAATCACCTTTAACGACTATGCTTCTTCGGGCATGAGTTCTTGCTGCAGTTTCTTTTGACAAATCTTTGCTGGCAGTTGATATTAGAGTTTTATATTTTTTAGCCTTCGTTACAAATGCTTTCAAATCTTCTTTATTCATCGCATGATAATGGTCATTACCAGCCAAAGATTTATCGTGTGTAAAATGTTTCTCAAGTATTGTAGCCCCCAATAGCATCGCAGATTCTAAAGCACTTATTGTTTCGTCTGGACATACATGATCAGAATAACCAATGACTTGTTCCGGGAATACTCGTTTAAGTACTTCAATCATTCCTAACTGAGCGTTTTCTTCGGGTGTAGGGTAATTTAATACGCAATGTAATATTGATATTTCTTTTGCTCCAGCATCTTTTGCGATTTCTAAAGCAAATTCAATCTCAGCTAGGGTTGCAGCACCTGTAGACATGATCAAAGGTTTACCTTGCTGAGCACATTTTCGGATAAGCGGTACATTGGTAATATCAGCAGATGCGACTTTAAAAGCAGGCATTAAAGGGTTTAAAAAATCAACAGCATCCAAATCGAAAGGCGTTGACATAAAATCAATACCAACCTTTTTACAGTGTTTAGCTAACTCGATATATTCTTCAGGACCAAAATTATCATATTTTTGAAATAACTTATATTGGCTATCGGTTGGCTCTTTCGTTTGATCCCAATAAGCGGGGCTATTTTTTGATGCAATCAAACCGGCCTTATAAGATTGAAATTTAGCAGCATGCGCCCCACCTTCTGCGGCTTCCTCTATTAATTGTTTAGCCAGTTCGATATCACCTTCATGGTTCACACCAATTTCGGCAATAATGTAAGGATTTAAATTATCACCTACTACAAACTCATTAATTTTAAATGTATTTTTCATTCTAATTCCTTAATTTCATTCATTCAACAGACTATTAATAATACTAATCACTCGTTTTTTACCTTGAGTTAATTGTAACAATTGCATCTTTTTTCTTGCATCAAGTCTTAAAGACTTATTTTCAACTAAATTGATGAAGCTCAACAATATTGTTTCATCTGAAATTTCTTTACAAAAACCCAAATTTGTAACGCCATTTTTATCTGATGCAAAGGTATGAGTTGTCTCTCTATGATTTTGGCAAATAACTATAGTGGGGGTAAGTAAACTTGCAAGTTCCAAAACAGTCCTACCACCAGAGGTAATAGCTAAATCTGAGTTATTCATAATGTCAGATATTCTTTTTGTGGCTTTAATTAATTCGATAGTGCCACTGCCAGCACTAATTATAGACTCTTCTAATTGTTTGAAGTGTGGATAACCAGGTCCTAAAACTAGAGTGATGTATATATTATTAGATTTGCAATAGTCTTTAATAATGCTATAAACACGTTGACTTAAATTACCTTCATCTACGCCACCAAAAGTTAGCAATACTTTACTTACGGTTTCATTGAACGTTTTGACATCAGCATATAAAAATTCATCCCGAACACAGAAGTACTTTTCACCTACAAGTACATTATCTGATGCTACTTGATGAGGATAAAGAGCATTAATGACTATATCTGCACTCAGAGACCCACTTCCCATATCTTCAAAATTCACAACTTTAATATTATTACTTTTTAAAGTATCAATATATAATTTATCGGTACTCAATATATCATTAATAATCAAGTCAGGCTGATGATATAAAACCTCTTTTAACAGCTGACCATTTTCACAAGTTACAACGTTATAATTGTGAGAGCGGATATAGTTTATTGCCAAGTCATTTTCATTTTCACAAATAAAAACAATATCATACTTCACTAGTTCATTAGCCAACATGACCGTTCGAAAAGCATGTCCTAAACCAACTTCAGCAAACCCTTTAACAGTAAAAACGACTCTCTTGCGAGTTAATAATGCGTCACATAAATATAAATCTGCAAAAGTATCTATATCGAAACTTCTAATTTGAGGAACTTCTACCAATGAGACCTTATTACCAATTCGACTTCCAGTTTTTAACTGTTGGCGTGTACACGATATTACGGCTCCAGTCTCTCTAAAATTCACAGGTAACATTTGACGATTTACACGAGCTTCATAAGTTGGTTTAGCTATATCATCATTCATTGTCCAACATAGATGGCGATCATCTACAACAGTTTGTGCTGTATCTGAACCATCATTAATTAACTTATTAATTACCAAATCTATATCATCAGGGGTTACAAGGGGTGATGTCGGCTGCACTGTTACGACATAATTAAAGGTTCTATCATTTAATTTTTCATAGGCAGAAACAACATTAGCTATAACGGGGTCTAAAGGAACTTTATCATCAGCAAGGTTTGTGTCTCGCATCAAAACTTCAGCACCAAACCTCTCAGCCATAACAGCTATTTCATCATCATCAGTTGAGACAACAACAACATCAATTGCTTTTGAAGCTATACATGCAGCAATGCTATAGTAAATCATTGGTCTGCCTGCTACTGGACGTAAATTTTTTCTAGGTATACCTTTTGATCCACCTCTAGCAGGAATTATCGCTATCACTTCAATATTTAACATAACAACCTTTAATAAAATTTATACTTAATATTACTTTGAAAATTAGGCACCACTATTTTTGACATATCTAAGTTTACTAATAAATAACATCAGCTATTTATTAGTAAAGATGTTCAGAATTTTAGCACCAAAACCTATAATGTTAGTGTTGCGCTATCGCAACATTCAAACTCAAATATATTTATCTCTTGTAACAGATTATGTTTTCAATGAGACTCGAAAAGTTGCGGTCTTCGCCGCAATGCCAACAAATAATATTCCTGCCTTCGCAGCAATGACCTCCGCAACAATGACAGGCCATTTACTCATTTTTCACCAACAGGTTTAACTACTTGTGTCATGGTACGCATAGATGAGAGTTGACTTGTTTTTTACGCTATACATAAAACATTTGTTATTTATATAAACTATTACGCATTAGTTGTAAATAAAGCAAAGTAAAAAAAAATAAAGCTAAGAATTAGGTTTTACTTTTTTTCAAGTCATTTTAAGGTCACTTCCGCCCATTGGTTTGGCTCCAAAAGGCATCACTTTTTTTTTAATCCCCCAACAACCCCAGTTACCCATCACCAACAGTTACCGAAGTTTTGTTTTAGTTAAATGACCTCCGGCAAAGCCGGATGCTTATTAGGTGACACCCTAAAAGGGCTAAAGTAAGCGCCCAAGGCGCACTAAACTCTGAGCCTCAGCTGCTCTCGCTCCGTATCATGATTTTCTTGATTACGGATATATTCCCTTACCATATTTTCATTAAGTCCAACCGTTGATACAAAACACTCTCTAGCCCGAAATGCTTCTCAACTAAAGTTTCTTTGTTTTCCTTTAAATTTTCTCGCTATTGATATCACACTTTTGCTTTTTATAAAACCAACAATCTTACTTTGTTGGCCTAACATTTTTACCATCTATACACTTCGCTCTAAGCCATCTTTGGCTTGGTATATCGCCTTTAGCTCTTTCAATAAGCCCTCAATGAGTTTAACCGAGTCTCCATGGAAAAAATATAATAACTCAACCGATGTTTTGGATTGCTTGCCTGTTGCCATGCTTTGTTTAATGTCATCAATAATGCCACTATCGATAGTGGCTTGATTTAAGCCACCTAATTATCTAGGCATATGAATAAGTAATTTGGAAATAATGGTTGAAGCGTTACTACTTTAAGTCCTTTATTTTTGCTATTTTAGGTGAGATGCTCATAACATTGCAAAGTTAAATTATCATAAGCCCTTTGCTCTTCTCTGGGTTTACTGGTTTATACAAATCATTGAGTTTTTACTGCATTTAACATAACAATTTTTACCTAAAAAAAAGCCAATTAAATAACTAATTACTTATCTGATTTATATTCATAACCATAATACCCATAGGCATTACTGGCTTTTTTAACTACGCCGTTAAATACCACGCCTTTTACGTCGATGCCGTTTTGTTCAAAGCGGTCACGGGTTAGCTCTATTTCGCGCAAATGGTTTTGACCAAAGCGGGTTACCAGTAGGGTAGTGCCTGCATGTGCGCTAACAATGGCTGGATCGGTTACTGCTAAAATAGGTGGTGTATCTATAATAACTAAGTCGTATAGTGCGCTTACCTCGGTAACAAATTGACTAAAATTGCTGTGCATAAGTAACTCTGACGGATTAGGTGGTATTTGTCCGCGCGTAACTACGCTTAGCCCTGCTACTGGGGTAGCATCTGTTACTTCTGCTAAGGTTAATCGCCCTGATAAGTAATCACTTAAGCCATTTTTCGTGTTTAAACCAAACTGAGTTTGCAGGTAGCCTTTGCGCATATCCGCATCAACTATTAACACCTTTTTATCACTTTGCGCCAGTACGGCGGCTAGGTTTACCGATATAAACGATTTACCTACCCCTGGGCTTGGGCCTGATATGGCAATAACGTTATTTTTAGCTTCCATCATCGCAAAGTGTAAGCTAGTGCGTAAACTACGCAGTGCCTCTATTGATAAGTCGGCTGGGTTATCAAGCGCCAGTATTGATTTTGCTTTCTTTTCTTTCGCTGCCTTGCCTACTTTGCTTGCTCTAGAGAAGCCCGAAAGCTTATCTTGATAATCTGAGTACGGCACACTGGCATATACAGGTAGGCCAATGGCTTCGATCTCTGCTGGGTCTTCAACGCCTTTATGCATGGATTTTTGCACTAATACAATAACCACCGCTAACATGCCACCTAACAGTGTTGCCATTACCACGATAAGCGCTTTTTTAGGCTTAACCGGTTTAGAGCGGTTAACCTCGGCAAAGTCGATTACCCGCACATTACCTACGGTGCCGGCGCGCACTATGTCAAGCTCTTGAGTTTTATTGAGCAGTAAAGTATATATTTGATTACTTACTTCTATATCGCGCTTTAAGCGTAATAACTCTTGCTGAGTTTTGGGTAATTTACCCACTTCGGCCACAAGTGTATTGCGTTGCTGTTTTACGGTGGCTACTTGCTCAAGTAAGCCTTGATAGGTAGGGTGGTTTTTTTTAAATTTACGGCTTATTTCTAAGCGTTTTAATTCTAGCTCTTGTAATTGGGTTTCAAGCCTTACTACTTGCTCGAGCACGCCTTGGGTTTCTAGGGTTATATTTATTGATTGGCGTTTAATTTGAAAGTCGTTAAAGCGCGCTTCAGCAGATTCTAGTTGCTTTTTAATTTCTGGCAGTTGTACTTCTAAAAATTCAAGTGACTTTTGCGCTTCGGCGCTGTTGCGCTTTACATTACGTTGCACGTAGATAGCCGCTACTTTATTGAGCACTTTTTCGGCGTAGTTTGCATCAGCGCTTTGTAAGCTTAAATTTATTATGCCTGAGTCTTTACCTTTTTCGCTGGCACCTATTGCGGCTTGTAGGTCAAGCACTGTATTTAGGCGGTTGCGGCGCATAAGAGTAAATTCTGTGCCTGCGCGCGCGTTAAGCTCACGCACTGTAAGGTTAATAATGCCATTACTAAGCTCTTGCCCTACTTGCCCGGTTAATACCGTTTCGCCATTGGGGTTTTGCAGTGCTAGCTGATTATTGGCTAGCGCCACTAGGGTGTATGTACTGCCAATAGCGTAATTGGGTACGTCAAACCTAAATACCTTAATTTTTTCGCCGCCCCACGCATAGCTACTAGCACCAAAGCTTGGCGCTGCTAATGCATTGGCTTGTATTGGGTTAAATTTACGAAAGGCACGGCCACCAATAAATGGGAATAATTTTGGCTTTGCCACTATAGCTAACTTTAAGCTGTCGACCGCTTCACCAATGACCGAGCGTGACTTTAGCAATTCAATTTCGGTGATGGCTGCCGAGGTGCTTTCGAACATACCGGCCATATCGTCAAGGCCAGGTACCGAGCCGCCTGTTTCTTCCACTTGGATCATTGAGGTGGCTTGGTATACCGGGATTGAAAACACCGCGGTCACTGTGCCCGCGAGTATAAATAACGTGGTAACAGCAATAATAAAATATTTGCGATCAATTAATGCGCCAAATAGCGCCATTAAGTCGATTTCTTGGTTTGCTACTGGTTGATTCGTGTTTTGCTTATTTGCTGCAATGTTGTGGGGCTGAGCATTCATTAAACTAGCCATTCCTTATAAATACTTTTGCCAAGCGCTACAGGCGCTGTCGATTAATGTGTAAACGTGGTCAAACGCTTCGATACTTTTTCGGTAAGGATCGGGAATTTCTTTATCGCCAAGCCATTTACCTAATAAAAATGTTTTACCACGGGCCTCTGGGTAACGGCTGTGTAGGTCGTCTAAATGGCGTTGTTCCATTACTAAAATAACACTATTTTCTGCCACCAGTTGCGAGTTTAACTGCCGGCCTTGATGGCTGTCCATATTTATGCCGTGGGCTTGAGCAAGCTGCTTAGCTATGCTATCGGCCGGTTTGCCTTCTAGCGCGGTTAAGCCCGCCGACGATACGCTAATATTTTTGCCGGCCAATTTTTCTTTTAATAGATATTCGGCCGTGGGGCTACGGCAAATATTACCGGCACACACCACTAACACAGAATTAAACATCTTAATAAACCCTTATTTAGTCGTTATATCGTCAACACTGTTTAATGTCGCCATTGACGGTAGTAATAAACTGATAACGCGGTTCCAACGTGCCAGCGGTGCTGAGGTGACATATACAATATCGTGTGGCTGTAGTTGAAACTGCTCGGCTAATACTAGTGAGGCAATGTTTTTAGCATTTAATTGATATACATCAGCAATAATACCGTCGGTTGCTAGGTTACGCTTACGTAATACAAATACACCGTTGGCGTCGGCGGTATTTTCATTTAAGCCACCTGTGTCGCTTAATGCTTGTGCTAAATTTAAACCATAACGGGTTACATCAACCGTACCTGCGCGTTTAACATCGCCGAGTACAAATACTTTTTGCGTATCGTCACGGCTGACATGCACAATATCGCCATCCTGTAATAACCGATTTTGCGAAATATCGCCATTGGCGTAAAAGTCATTTAATTTAATCACTTCTGTGCTATTGCCGCGCGTAAAGGTAACCGTGCGCCAGTCGGCACGTTCGGTTAAGCCACCGGCATGGTTTAGTGCGTCAATTAAGGTCAGCGGAATATCTGTTACTGGGTAAACACCCGGTTTAGTGACTTCGCCTGTTACATAGGCTTTTTGGCTTTTAAAACTTATTATTTTCACATCGACTTGTGGGTTTTCGATTACGCGAGCTAAACGTGCGACTAAGTCATGACGTATTTCGCTTATGGTTCGCCCTGCTGCAGGGATATTAGCGGCATAAGCGTAAGTAACCGTGCCATCGGCTTGCACTTTAAAACCATCAAACTCTGCCGTACGCTGCGTACCTGCAGGTATGGTAAGCTCTGGGTGATCCCATACACCTACCGTTACTACGTCACCTACCCCTAGTTTATATTCGTAGTTGCTGGTATCAATACTGGTTAGGCTTGATGGAGCTTTAACTTTTGGCTTTGCTTGTTTTTGTTGATTAATTAAGCTTGAGTCGATTATTTGAATATTGATTCTTTCGAGTTCTTGCTCAATATTTGTTGTTTGATCGCCTGATGTTATACCTTGGAAATGGCTGCCGGGTATGATGGTACAGCCTGTCATCGTGAAAAATACGAGAGAGGTAATAAGTGATTTACAGCGTAACGCCATTGTGAAGAATCCCAATATTTTTTATTTTATTTAATTGTCCATCACACTTGATGGCTATTTATTTATTTATT
>NZ_JACGVA010000038.1:0-74978 GCF_014076985.1 Colwellia sp. MB3u-8 | reverse complement strand
ACGAGCGGTATGCTGCGATCACATGGATGTGAAAGAGCAGCGATGCTCAGGACGAGCGGTATGCTGCGATCACATGGATGTGAAAGAGCAGCGATGCTCAGGACGAGCGGTATGCTGCGATCACATGGCCGTTTCTAGCCATCCATGGCTCCACGGCATGAGTACATCCCTGTGCGTCGACCTCAAAGAGCAGCGAGCTTCCCTTTAGCTGTTATTGAACTGAATAAACTTTCCGTTTATCGAATTCATATTATATTTTTTTGCCATACTGTTAAGGTGAGTTATCCATTGAGTGCGATTTTTATAATACCTTCAGGTCATCCAATAACAATAAGGTCCAGAATATGTTTACATTAAAATCATCATTAACCACCCTAGCGTTACTCGTGAGTACTACTTTGTCTCAGTCAGCATTGGCGCAAACGACCGTTATTCATGCGGGCGAATTATTAGTGACGGCCAACAAGGCGCCGCTTAAGCAACAAACTTTAGTGATAAGTGATGGTAAAGTTACTGAGCTTAAATCTGGTTTTGTTGATATAAGTCGCTTTGCCAAAGACGCAAAATTAATTGATTTATCATCGAGTTTTGTTATGGCTGGCCTGATGGATATGCACGTGCATTTACAAGGTGAACTTGGCCCTAATAACGACAGTGATATAGTTAACTTATCTGATGCAGATATCTTAATGAAAAGTGCCTATTTTGCTCATAAAACCTTAATGGCTGGCTTTACCACTGTACGTGATTTAGGCAGCAGTGCTGAACAAATTTATGCGCTGCGCGATGGTGTCAAGCGTGGTTGGATAGCAGGGCCTAGCATTATTGCTGCTGGTAGCAGTGTCGCGGTGACTGGCGGGCACGGTGATGTTGACGGCATGGCGCCTGATTTGATGGCGCTACATACCGCAAAAACTATTTGTGATGGCCCTTATGATTGTCGACGAGCGACTCGTCATGCCATTAAGTTTGGTGCTGATGTGATTAAGATTACCTCTACCGGTGGTGTGTTATCCGATACCGATACCGGCACGGGTCAGCAAATGGCTGATGATGAATTAAAAGAAGTGGTGGATACGGCACACTCACTTGGGCGTAAAGTGGCGAGTCATGCACATGCCGCTGCTGGTATTAACGCGGCATTACGTGCCGGCGTTGACAGTATTGAACACGGCAGTTATGCCGACAAAGAAAGCATTAAACTCTTTAAACAAGGTGGTGCTTATTTAGTCCCAACATTAATGGCGGGTGATACCGTGGTTAATATGGCGAAAACCACTGACTTTATGTCGCCAGCGATTCGCGTTAAAGCTATTCGTGTGGGTGGTGACATGATTGAAAACTTCAAACGTTCATATAAAGCGGGTGTGAAAATAGCTTACGGTACAGACAGCGGCGTTTCAAAACACGGTTATAATGCTCGAGAAGCACAATTAATGTTTGCCGCGGGTATGACTCCACAAGATATTTTAGTTTCTGCGACCATTAATGGCGCCGACTTAATTGGAAAATCAGAAACTTTAGGTACATTAGAGGTGGGTAAAGTGGCCGATATTATTGCTATGCATGCTAGCCCTTTAAACGATATTAATGAACTACTTGATGTCGATTTTGTAATGAAAGCAGGTAAGGTAGTTAAACAAAAATAACTTCAATAGCGTTTAGATTGACGTAGTGATGCAAAAGGCTGTGTTAAACAGCCTTTTTATTGCCTTATTTTCTTCGCAGAACCCCAGTAGTTAATGCAACACCAAGCAAAATAATACCGCCGCCCAACAGCATCATTAAGCTGATGGTTTCACCTAAAAATAATGCGCCCCATAGAATGCCAAAGGCAGGAATTAAATAGGTTACTGATATCGCTTTTGCTGGGCCAAGTTGTGCGATAAGTCGAAAGAATAAAATATAGGCGACGCCGGTACAGATAACACCAATCAAAAGCACTGACCAGATGGCATTTGAGCTCGGTAATGTTTCAGGGATAAAAAATAAACTCAAGGGTAATAACATTGCGGTAGCGGCAATTTGGCTACCAGCAGCTAAGGCTAACGGTTTTATTGTGCTGAGATTTTTTTTAGTATAATTAGCTGAAATCCCATAACAAAGTGCGGCTAACATCGCCGCTAACGTTGGTAGTAAGGTATTGTTTTCTAATGATTTATCTGTAAATTCAATGTCGAAATGTAAATTATCTGACACTAATAAATACACGCCAAAAAAGCCAATAACCAAGCCAAACATGGCACTTAGGCTTAACTTATCTTTTAACCATATGTAGGCGACTATAGCGCTAAACATGGGAGCTGTTGCGTTTAATACTGATGCTGTCCCCGCCGTTAGCGTTAAGGTGGCAAAACTAAATAGAGTAAAGGGTATTGCGGTATTTAACGCCCCAACCACAAAAATATCTCGCCAACGTCCTTTTAGTGCATTAGTTTCTTTAAATAAAACTAAGCAGATGATCAAGAAAATAGACGCTATACTCGTACGTAATGTGGCAAAAACTATCGGGCCAAACTCTGGCGAACCGACCCGCATAAACATAAATGACGCGCCCCAAATAGCGGCTAATAACAGCAGTTCAATACTGGCTTTATGGTGTAGGGTACTTAGTGTCTTCAACGAATATCCTTAGATAAAAAGTTATAACTGAGTTTTATTGAGTTTTACATAGTTGCTTAATGAATAGTCCGGATAATCAGACAGTTATTGTAAATTAAGCGAGTAACCGCATTGAAGTTATTTAATGCTCTTTGTCATACTGATAATTTTTTCGATCGCGATAACATTCAAGGTTGTTGTGCTTGTCATTTGCCAATTAATATTAAAATCATACAAGGTCATACCGTAAATTCTGTCGTCTGTGCTATTTTTTTTATAGGCCGGGCGAGGGTCTTGGCTTAATACTTGTTCGATAAGGCTTTGCAGTCTTGGGTAGTGGCCGATGTTGTCGGCTAAAGTAAGGCGTACTGCATTGGAAAATATCACGTCAATATGACTGCTGGGTTGTTCTTGTGCATAGCCGCCATGAGCATTTTCGACAATATCTGCATAAGGAACGTAAGGCTTTATATCAACTATCGGGGTGCCATCAAGCAAGTCTAATTCACTAATATGCAAAATAACCTGAGCGCCTTGTTGCCCAGAGAAACGTTGTTCAATGCGGTCAAGTTTAACAACAGACATACCTATAGGGTTGGGTCTAAACGTTGAGCGAGTCGCTAATACGCCAAGCTTCTTATTACCGCCTAAACGTGGCGGTCGCACTAGCGGTTTCCATCCTTGGGCTTGTGTGCCATGAAAAATAAACAATAACCAAATATGACTAAATTGCTCTAAGCCTCTTACTAATTCAGCATTATTAGCCGACCCCGTTAGGCGCAACTGCCCTTGAGCTGCGGTAACAATACCCGGCTGTCGAGGGATGGCAAACTTTTCTTTATAGGGTGAGTCGATAGTACCAATAACATTTAAACTAACGCTATCAGTCATTTTTTATCTTGCTCAACCTTATAGGCACGGCCATAGCAAACAGTAGAGGCAAGACAATATTTTGCGGCTTCATCTGCTTCTATCATCACACACTGGCTAAAAATGATGGCATTTGCCTCAAGTTTATAGGCTTGGCGTCGTGCTTCTGTGCGGGCATCAATTTCATTTGGCACCGCATGATAAGCTTTTTCTTGGCAAGACTCGCCTTCAACTAAACCGAGAAACTTATAGTGACCGGTAAACTCTTTTTCACTTGTTACTATTTTTACCCTGGTTGGGGAAAAATAATTTTTGAAATTCTCTCGGTCTAAGTTTGTTGATATGTCATTTATTTTTGCACAACCTGCAGTTAACAATACAAGCAGTACTGTGATGCTAGTGGTATATTTAAGTAACCTTGGTGCTGTTTTATGTTTTTGAAGCATTTTTTTAAACCCGTATTTATTTATGTTGAAGTTGATGTTGAAGTCAATGTCAAAGCTGAACATCCTATTTCACTAAACTCATATCGCCTTTAATCCAATAATTGAACAGTTTATCAATGGTTTTATTTTGCTGTTTCATTGATATCCAATTACGCATAAATAGCTCAAAGCTGTGATCATTTTTATTAATCGGGAAGGCCATATAAAGTGGCGCTAACTCAGGTTTAGGTACTACCACAGTATAGCTTGGCTTGAGCAGGGTCCAAGCAGACGATGCTGCTGCGCCAAAAAGCATGGCATCAATATGGGAAAATTCGGGCTTAAAGAATAACCGCGGTGTTGATATTTCCCAAGCTTTTCCATGCGTAAATCTTTTAGCAATAGCTTTTTCATAATAAAAGTTTTCAGGGATACCCAAGATGAGATCATCTCGCTGGAGAATATCATCCCAGTGGGTAAATTCCGCACGCCTTTTATCTTTAACGATAATAGCCAAATTTTGCTCGCTGTAAGGCATGGTTAAGGTAAATCTCATCATGTTATCTGGAATAACGGGCACACCTGTGGTGATGTCTAAATAACCTGAGCTTAATAATGATTCTGCCTGATGGCGAAATATCTTCACAAATTCAAGGCTAACATTTAAATCAATGGCGAGCTGGTTCATTATTTCAATATCAAAGCCAACAAGTTTGCCGTTATTGTTATGAAATGAATAAGGCAAATCGTCGCGAAAATAACCCACGCGGATAAAGCCACGTTGTTTTATGCGAGTAAGCACACCAACAAAGGGCTGAACAATGTCGCTATTTTTCTGGACATCAGCCAAATATTTGCTGTGAACGCTTTCCATGAGAAAGTCACGTTTTATAAATTTAGCATAGCCTTCGTACTGATAACTGATTGAGCTAAAAGCAAACTTTAAGCTGATGAAGGCAAAAACAGATAAGAGGGGAATAATGGCTAAATTTCTAATTAAGGCTTTTTTCTTGATGCGAAAAGCCTTGGCCATACTGGTTGCAACCAGTAAAGGTAAACAGCTGGCAAAAATCACTGAAAGTAGTGCCGATAAACGACCGACAACTAAGTTTTCAGAAACAATAAAAAAATCAAACATTGAATGAGAAACGTTAAATAACTCTAAAAGATTTTGCATGGCCAAAGTACTAGTGCCAAACAATTGCGGAATACCCATCACCACTAATTTCACATAATCTTCAAAGCTAATGTAAGCACCAGAGAACCATGCGGCAAACAAAACAAATAGCAGCGACAATAGTTTACCGCCAACCGGTAAACTATAACTAATAGGTACGATCACATCAGAGACTTTATCCACATTGTCAATGTCAGGATATTGTGAGGCGATTAACTGTTTGGTTTTTTCAACAATGATCGGTATAACGACAAAAAAACTGCCGGTGGCGAATGCCGTGATCATAGCTTCTCTTGATGCTTTTAAAATGGCACGATAACCAAAAGGGGTAATAGTGGCGAGCAGGGCAGGAAACACCACAAAACACAGCAAAAGTGCCAGTACCAAGGCACTAGCAACATAGATCATTAAGCCATCGAGTTGTGAGGCATCAAGCGTTGCTGCGGCGCGCCAACCAATACAAAAAACACCAACAGGGGCAAAACGCATCACTAGGTTGCTAATATTACTGACCGACTGTTTTAAGTTGCCTAGCACGGCTAGGGTTTGGCGTTTATTTTTAATTGGCATTAAGCCAACACCAATAAAAACACTAAAAAACACCACCGAAGGGATCACCGCATTAGCGAAGGCATTAAAAGGATTAGATGGAATAAATAGTTCAACAAGATTAAGTTCTTGACTGACTTTTATCGTATTAGCGCTATAAAATTCAGCACTTTGCCAATTAGGAAATGATAATGGCGCCATTAAAATAAAGCATAACATTAGTGCTATTAGCAATATGACCAGTATGACGCTGCTTTTAAGCGCAGACTTGGCTTTGCTAGCAGACAAACCGCCAATACCGACCATAAGTGACAAGGCAATATAAGGCAGCGCTGTCATTTGCAAGAGCATAACAAAGGCATCAGCAAGATGGTTTACCATGGCGTATAAGGTTACGCCAAAGCTACCTATGATGAGCCCTATCGCCATGGCAAATATAATTTGGCTAGATAAAGAAATTTTACTGAGCTTAACTGTGGTCATATTGGCTGATAATTATGTTGCTGCATGATTAATTTGCATAGTTAAAGGGAGTTACTGGCGCCACTTCAAGTTGTAGATTTGCTCTTAGGAAACTAAGCGCTGAAACTGCATATTGAGGTGGAACGGGTATCCGATACAAGATATTAAAAAGGCAAACTCTTGTTTATGTTCAAGGTTTGCCTTTATTAGTGGTGTTAATTTAATGGCGATTAACGCCTAAAGTAGCGGTTTACTCACTACTTAACGCGCATACCCGCTTGTGCGCCATCATCTGGATTAAGTATCCACAAGTCTTCACCACCTGGGCCCGCGGCTAAAACCATGCCTTCTGACATGCCAAAGCGCATTTTACGTGGCGCTAAGTTAGCTACCATCACGGTGAGCTTGCCAATTAAATCTTCAGGTTGATAGGCGGATTTTATCCCGGCAAACACTTGGCGTGTTTCACCCCCTTCTTGGTTATCTAAGGATAAAGTCAAACGCAGTAATTTATCGGCTTTTTCAACATGTTCAGCATTAACGATTTTTACAATACGTAAGTCTATTTTCGCGAAATCATCAAATTGAATTTCAGGCGAAATAGGATCATCTATTAATGGCTCACCGGTAAGTGTTTTCTCAGGTGCCGATTTTTTCTTTTCTGCTTTTTTATCTTTTTTCGGCTCAGCTGCTTCAGTTGTTACGGCTAAATTGTCTTTTGACGCATCAGTCATCGCATTAACTTTATCCATATCAACACGTTGTAATAACGCTTTGAACTTATTGATTTTATGGTTAGTTAATAGCGTTTTATGACCTGCCCAAATAAGTTCGTCATTTAAGAATGTGGCGGTACTGTCAGCTAAAATGGGTAGTACCGGCTTCAAGTAAATCATCAAGATGCGGAACATATTAATACCAAGCGAACAAATGTCTTGCACTTCTTGTTGTTTAGTTTCGTCTTTAACTAGCTGCCATGGTTCTTTAATGGCGATGTATTCATTAACTTTATCAGCCAGTGCCATGATTTCACGCATACCACGAGCAAAATCTCGTGACTCGTAATGTGAAGCAATACTATCACCTGCGGCCATGACTTCGTCAGCTAAGGCTGGGTTATCAATATTTTCTGAGAGCATGCCGTCAAAGCGTTTAGTAATAAAGCTGGCACAACGTGACGCGATATTAACCACTTTACCAACTAAATCTGAATTGACTCTTTGGGCAAAATCTTCAAGGTTTAAATCTAAATCATCAATACGGTGCGTCAGTTTTGCAGCGTAGTAATAACGTAGATATTCAGGGTTTAAATGGTCTAAATAAGTGCGACCTTTGATAAAGGTCCCTTTTGATTTAGACATTTTTGCACCGTTAACGGTAACAAAACCATGGGCATAAACCGAGGTTGGTTTTCTATAGCCTGCGCCTTCAAGCATGGCTGGCCAGAACAAACTATGAAAATAAATGATGTCTTTACCAATAAAGTGATAAAGCTCGGCTTCTGAGTCCAATTGCCAAAAAGCATCAAAGTCGATACCGGTTCTATCACAAAGATTTTTAAAACTGCCCATATAGCCAATGGGTGCGTCTAACCAAACGTAGAAATATTTACCCGGTGCGTTGGGAATTTCAAAGCCAAAGTAGGGTGCATCACGACTGATATCCCACTGTTTCAAGCCTTGTTCAAACCATTCAGCTAACTTATTGGCCATTTCTTCTTGTAGTGCGCCACTGCGAGTCCACGCTTGTAACATGTCGCCAAAAGCTGGCAGGTCAAAGAAATAATGCTCTGAGTCACGTAATACCGGTGTTGCGCCAGAAACCACTGAACGTGGGTTTAACACTTCCATAGGTGAATAAGTTTCACCACAGTTATCGCAACTGTCACCGTTTTGATCTTCACTTTTACATTTAGGGCAAGTGCCTTTAACAAAACGATCAGGTAAGAACATGCCTTTTTCTGGATCATATAGCTGTGAAATAACACGCGTTTTTATATGACCGTTAGCATCTAAACGGTTATAAATTTCTTCCGCAAAGGCCTTGTTTTCATCGGTGTGCGTAGAGTGATAATTATCATAGCTGATATGAAAGTCTGCAAAATCCGCCATATGTTCTTCACGAACACCTGCGATTAACTCTTCAGGTGTGATACCAAGCTCTTGTGATTTTAACATGATAGGCGTGCCGTGAGCATCGTCAGCACAAACAAAGTAAGTTTCATGACCACGCATACGCTGGAAACGAACCCAAATATCAGTTTGAATATGTTCTAATAAATGGCCTAAATGAATAGAACCATTGGCATAAGGGAGGGCACAAGTAACTAAAATTTTACGCTTCTCTGCAGATTGCACAGATGACTTTGATAACGACATATAAAGTTTACATATTATTGGTGGTAATTATGCAGGGAATGGTACAGAATTTGTGGTTACTTTTCATTAAGAATTATCACCTTTATGTTATAAAGGCTAGATAAAAAGTGCGTTTTAACTATGTTATCAAATTTCTTTTCTAAAAATGTAGTCAGTGTTGAAAGCCAAAAGGCTATTAATATTTTTCTTGATGCCTACCGCTCCGATATTTTCCCTCAAGGACCCCTTATTATTGCTCAGGCTGTTACTATGGTGATGGCTAAAAAAACTATCCTGATCAAAATGTCACTGCCGTTTCCATGTGACGGTGAACTACATGATATTGCTGAACAATTGACAGAACTAGTGCAGCAACCGGTTAATTTTGATGTTGAATATCATGTTGAGCCGGTTAGAGAACACAGCATTAAAGGTATAAAAAATATCATTGCGGTTGCTTCTGGTAAAGGCGGTGTGGGTAAATCAACCACAGCGGTTAATTTAGCTTATGGTTTAATTGCCGAAGGATGTAACGTTGGTATTTTAGATGCAGACATTTACGGTCCCTCTGTGCCTACCATGTTGGGTCTAAAGGGCGCAAAGCCGAGTTCAAATGACGGTAAATTGATCACGCCACTTGAGGCTAAAGGGTTAAGTGCTATGTCAATTGGCTTTTTAGTGGATGATGCCAACGCTACCGTGTGGCGAGGCCCAATGGCGAGTCGGGCTTTTTCGCAATTACTCAATGAAACTGACTGGCCTGATTTGGATTATCTGATTGTTGATATGCCTCCGGGCACGGGTGATATTCAATTAACTTTAGCGCAGCAAGTACCTGTAGCAGGCGCTGTGGTGATCACTACGCCGCAAGATATTGCCTTAGCTGATGCTATTAAAGGTATGGCGATGTTTGAGCAAGTAAAGCTGCCCGTACTCGGTATTATTGAAAACATGAGTTATCACCAGTGTGAAAACTGTGGTCACCAGTCGCACTTATTTGGTGATGGTGGCGGCAAGCGCATCGCTAATGAGGCAAAAACACAATTACTCGGGCAGCTTCCCCTCGACATTCGTATTCGAGAAGACGCTGATAGCGGTAGTTGTGCAATAAATGAAAATAGCACTGGAGAAGTGGCGCTGCTGTATCGTAGTATAGCGCGCAAAGTTGCTGCGCAATTATACTATCAACTAGATATGCGCAGCCCAACAACCGCGAAAGTGCTCGTTGAATAAAGTAAAACCAAGATCATTTTAAGATACAAAAAGAATACAAAGTTCTTTTCGTCGACATAATACCCATTAAAATTGTTCTCGCTACGCGCTGAATTGATTAACTTAATGGGTATAACAACTGAGTTTAAGAAGAATAATCATGAGATTAAGTGACAAAGATATAGAAGAAAGCCTTCGCAAAGGACAGATCGGGATCTCGCCAGCGCCAGATAGCAGTATGATTTCTGGGGTCAGTGTTGATATTCGCTTAGGTAATGAATTTCGCGTCTTTCAAGATCACACGGCGCCTTATATCGACTTAAGCGGCCCAAAAGACGAAATGCAAAAAGCAATGAATGCGGTGATGAGCGAGGAAATTTATATTCCAGATGGCGAAGCTTTTTTTCTGCATCCGGGAGAGTTAGCATTGGCGGTTACTTATGAGTCAGTAAGCTTACCAGACAATATCGTTGGCTGGTTAGACGGTCGTTCATCATTGGCACGTTTAGGCCTCATGGTGCATGTTACCGCTCATCGAATTGATCCCGGTTGGTCAGGTCAAATAGTGTTGGAGTTTTATAACAGCGGTAAATTACCTTTGGCATTGCGCCCAAAAATGAAAATTGCCGCGCTTAACTTTGAAACCATGTCGTCAAGTGCCGAACGTCCTTACAACAAACGTGAGGATGCAAAATATAAAGATCAAATGGGCGCTGTTGCCAGTCGCATTAGTCAAGATGAGAGTCATAATTAGCAAAAATTTTAAAACCTTAATGCTAACAAAAAGCCAACGAGATAATCGTTGGCTTTTTGGTTTTAATTATTCGCACTTAATCTTTTAAATTTTAATTCGACTTACGCTAACGGCTGAGTTGGAGAAGAATAATCGTTAGCTAGCATTAACTAGGGGTTTTTGCATAGCTTCAGCGCGATTATTTGCTTTTGAAATACAAGAATTTAATGCCGCAATTAACTTATCACGGCTATGAAAGTGACTAACAGTGTCACTACTGAGTTCATGATGATAAACATCTATACGTGTTGATGTGATACTAGCATCGTGACATATAGCGCTATCAATTGGCAGACAACCGACGTTTTCTTCAATCCAGACTAATTTTTCATCTAATGACAACGCAGCAGCAGGGCTATTTTCAGCGACGATATTATCAATGAACACGCGATGAGCATTGGTTTGGTTTAATGCATTACTAATATCACGCACGAGTAACGGTGGTACAACACTGGTCAAAAAACTGCCAGGTCCTAAAATAATCAAATCGGCATTTAATATGGCCTCGACACAAGTGGGCAAGGTTTTAACTAACGGCGCTAACATTAAATTTTTTGGCATCTCTGACATTTTATCCACCGATACTTCACCGATGCGACAGCGGCCTTTTGAATAAAAGGCCATTAAATCTGTTGGGGTTTCAGACATAGGCAATACGGGTGTTTTAACTCTTAATAACCGTCGCACAAGTTTAATAGAATCAAGCGGGCGCGAGTGTATTTCTCCTAGACCATAAAGAATTAAGTTACCTAGGTTATGGCCACCGAGTTCATCATTACCTTCGAAGCGAAAATCGAACAATTGACTGCCGACCGATTTTTCATCAACTAACTGAGTCAGACAATTGCGTAAGTCGCCCCAAGCGATTGAACTACTGCGTTTTCTTAAACGGCCAGTAGAGCCACCATTATCTGTGGTGGTAACGATACCGGTCAGTTGATTTCCTAAAAAGGACAGGGTAGAAAGTACACGCCCTAGACCGTGGCCACCGCCAATCGCAACAACATTGAGTTCTTTTAGCTGCATATCACTATTATTTTTTTTAATGGATGATGAACAATAACGCTTTATTTACTATAAATAAAGCAACTCGCTATAGTTTATAGCGCTTTTAGCGAGATAAAACGCTATTTTCAGCCTGCTTTTAGCGGAAATTATCAGTAACAACAGCGCTGTTATTGCAACTCCAGTGCATCATTAAAATATCGGACTGATAATCGGGCTTATAAATACTTAATAAGACAAAATTTAGTCAACTTGTATTATAAATAATCAGTTAGATAAAATCTTTTAAATAAATGGCCTAATATTTAAAATAAGGGTTGACAGTATCTTGGTCGCTGCTTAGAATGCGCCTCGCTTTCAACGAGTAACTTGATTACTTATTGAGAGAAGAATTAGGGTAAGTATTAGGCCACTTATTTTATTTCGATGTGGGGCTATAGCTCAGCTGGGAGAGCGCTTCGCTGGCAGTGAAGAGGTCTGCGGTTCGATCCCGCATAGCTCCACCAATAATATTATTATTCATTTGTGCTGATAACGTAAATGGAAAATAGTTAAAAAGATAATGTAGTTGGATATACCGCGAGGTTGTCGGACTACAGAAGCAAAGTAGTTTATATTTTGTTTTATCGTTTTAGTGTCCTTATCGTCTAGAGGCCTAGGACACCGCCCTTTCACGGCGGTAACAGGGGTTCGAATCCCCTTAGGGATGCCACTTCTTCGGAAGACTTCTACGGAAGTAAAAAAGAAAATGAGTTCGTGTTTTACTACACAGACAAGAAATATATAATCGAAATCATAAGTTCACTAGGCTAGAGCTTTTTACGATTTTATTATACTAAGTGTTTCGAGTTTATAATGTGTCCTTATCGTCTAGAGGCCTAGGACACCGCCCTTTCACGGCGGTAACAGGGGTTCGAATCCCCTTAGGGATGCCACTCATTTTTAGTTAGACAAGTTTACTGGTAAGTGTTTTTTTGACACATACTATAGAATATGTAGCGTTACTATAAGTTCACTAGGCTAGAGCTTTATACAGTAAAATTATATTTAAGTGTTCTATTGGTATTTATGTGTCCCTATCGTCTAGAGGCCTAGGACACCGCCCTTTCACGGCGGTAACAGGGGTTCGAATCCCCTTAGGGATGCCACCATTAACTTAGATTGGTAAATGTTTTTATAATATTTAACCATCAGATACAAAACATGAAATCGTTATCGAACGGTTATCATAATTTTTAGTGTCCTTATCGTCTAGAGGCCTAGGACACCGCCCTTTCACGGCGGTAACAGGGGTTCGAATCCCCTTAGGGATGCCACTTATTGTTTTTACTTTTAGTCAAAATAAACAGTGCTTAAAAGTGAAATAAAAAAACCGACTTATGTCGGTTTTTTTATGCCTAAAATTTATCAACTATCCAATACCCAATACCCAATACCCAATATCAAGTCGCTGGTGCTCACATTATGAGGTTAAATTTCCAGTGTTTATTTTTATTGAATCATAGCCATTGAATCAAATCATGACCCACTTGGTAGAAATGCAGCAGATCTAAATATTTTTAAGTCTCTACATATTCCTTTGTCATTCATTCCTCCCTGTAAAAATAATAAAATAATTCAGGGCAGGGAGAAAAGAATAAAAACTGTAAGAGACATAAAAACGTTATTGGGATTGATTGCATATATTTATAGTTGCCGACTAAACATAAGTATCTGCATCGACCTCAAAGGCTTTACTAATGCCGTGGAGCCATTTTTTTACAAGCATGTGAGTGATTAGAGTCATGTAGTAGCAGTTACCGAGGTGGCTATGAGCGGGAACGTAAGGAGCAATACACTCCTTGAATTTGAATAATTAACCTTATTGAATTTTAATCAATAAGGTTAATTATTGGATAGGCGACCAAGGGGTTAATTCACTCATAGCTCGCTTATTGAGTTCGATTACGCTTGTTAATTAAACTCAAGCTTTCTTCAGCAAAACCTACACCAGCCTCGTTATAAAAGTTAAACACTTTGTCTACGCCAAAGCTTTCAAGGGTAATCAGTTCATCATCATAACGCGCAATAGCGGCGATCTTGCCCTGATAATTAGTGCGCCTTATTTGCGCGGTTATATTCTTAATGTCTTGCACAGAAGGTAGTGCTAACAGTGTGAGTTCAATCTTACTCAGATCAATTTTTTCCCAAAAGTCAGCATCTTCAGCATCACCCAGATAGGTGTGAATACCATTTTCATTTAACCATTTTACTTTGTCTTTATCTGTGTCTAAGCCCCAAACTTGATTGTCTATCTGAGCACTCAAGGCTCTATAAGCGCCGATACCAACACGGCCCATGCCAATAATCGCAATGGGTGCTTCGCCAGGCTGAACAAAATCATCTTCGACTAAAGGCTTTTTACTTTCAAAGCGCTTAAATTTTTCTTTATTATTGGCAAAGTAATCATGGGCAAAGTTATACAGTACATTAGTAATAATAAAGGATAATGCCACCGCTAATGATAATATCACTAGCCACTCGGAAGATAGCCAGCCTGCTTCAGTGCTAAGTGCGGCAATAATAAGACCAAATTCACTATAATTACTTAACGCTAACGCCGATAAAAATGCGGTTCTACCGCGCAGATTAAGCTTGACTAAAATAAAGAAAAACAGCAGAAACTTAACGGGTAGTAACAAGGTTAATACTGACGCTATCGCAAGCATCTCTAGTGTGGGCAGGGCAGTAAAGCCAATCGATAAGAAAAAACCAATCAAGAATAAATCTTTAAAACTCAGTAATGACTTATTTATTTCACTGGCTTTGCTATGAGAAGCTAAATACATACCCGCTAAAAGCGCACCTAAGTCGCCCTTGATTTGAACTAATTCAAATAACTCATAAGCACCGAAAGCGATAAAAAAGCCCATTAATGGAATTAGTTCGCCATGACCTGCCTTACTAATGACTTTGTTAACATAGGGTTTTAATGGCATGAAAAGCAGTAACAGGCCCGCCCAAGGGCTAGGTAGTTCACCAGTGGCGACGACAAGAAATATCACCGCAATGACGTCTTGCATCACCAATATGCCAATCGCCAGTTTACCATGGCGGGCGCGCATTTCACCGTGCTCTTGCATAAGTTTAACAACGCATACCGTACTACTAAAGCTTAATGAAAATACAATTAGTGCTGATGTCGTGAGACTTAAGTCACTAACAAAAGGAAGAGTAATAAGGGCGATAGTTTTTAACAGTACGAGACCAATCAATAACCATAAAACACTGTGGCTTAAGCTGCCCAACCAAACTTCTGGCTTGAGTAAGTCTTTTATATTGAGCTTCAGGCCAATGGTAAATAGCATCAAGGTGATGCCAACATCAGCTAATACGTTGACCATGCCATCGGCTTCATAGCCTAAAAAGAGTAAGATAAATCCGGCCGATAAATAGCCGATTGAGGGTGGTAGAGCGACTAATTTGGTTAATAAACCACAAATAAAAGCAAAACCGATCCAAATAAATTCCATGTTAAATTAAGGCTCCAGTGTCATTATTTCATTAAGTTGTTGTTCAACATAGTCAGCGATGATTGGCTGTGCTTGCGCGTTAGGGTGAATACCGTCTGCTTGCATAAGTGCTTTATCAGTGGCAACGATTTCCATAAAAAAGGGCAGTAAGGTGATATTGCTAGTATTGGCGACATCTTCAAAAACTTGCTCAAACATTTCATTGTATCTTGGGCCATAATTTGGCGTTATTTTTATCTTAATCATTGAAACTTTTATGTTTTTATCTTGCGCTAACTTGACCATTTGTAACAGATTATTTTTAATGACTTTAGGTGAATAGCCACGTAAACCATCATTTCCGCCTAGCTCAATCAGCAACAAGTCAATTTTTTCATTCGCCAAAATGCCTGCTAGCCGAGATAATCCACCACTCGTCGTTTCACC
This sequence comes from Colwellia sp. MB3u-8, assembly GCF_014076985.1. Lineage (NCBI taxonomy): Bacteria > Pseudomonadati > Pseudomonadota > Gammaproteobacteria > Alteromonadales > Colwelliaceae > Colwellia > Colwellia sp. MB3u-8. The sequence goes on along the minus strand of NZ_JACGVA010000038.1, from coordinate 59,589 downwards.
ACTAACACTGGCATTTATTATTGTGTAAGCTTGGTTTTGTTCGGTAAGTTTTTGATTAAGTAAGTGCACCCAGCCTTGTGTGGGTTTCATCCCATAACTTGCACTGATACTATCACCTAATAATAAAATATTGCGGGTTGGTGTGATACTAATACTGTTATCAAGCGTATTGACCTGTTTGTTTTGTGCAGCAGTATTTGCTGTAGAGATAAAAAATAAGCTAATAAATAATATAAAAAGTGGATAATTTTTCATGCATGTAAATTCCGAGAGTATTCTAAGCGTTAAAGACCTAACTAAATCAGTGCAAGTTGAAGATAAAACGCTAGTTTTGCTTCAACCACTTAATTTAACTGTTGCTGCGGGCGAATCAATTGCCATTGTCGGTTCGTCTGGCTCAGGTAAAACGACATTATTATCGATTTTAGCGGGTTTAGATTTACCAAGTTCTGGACAAGTGTATCTTAAAAACCAGCCTTTACACCAGTTTAATGAAGAGCAGCGCAGTCAAGTTCGTGCGCAGCATGTGGGATTTATTTTTCAACAATTTTTATTAATTAACAGCTTAACTGCGCTTGAAAATGTAATGTTACCAGCCGAGTTAGCCAATATGCCCGATGCGCAAGCACGTGGCGAAGCTTTACTGGCGCAAGTAGGTTTGGCTGACAGACTGGAACATTACCCTTCTCAGCTCTCTGGTGGTGAACAACAGCGGGTAGCTATTGCGCGGGCATTTATTGCTAAGCCAGATATTTTATTCGCTGATGAACCCACGGGCAATCTAGACAGCAAGACGGGCCAACATATTATTGACTTAATATTCGATTTGAATGTTAAAGAGGGTACCACCTTAGTGTTGGTGACCCACGATGCTAAATTAGCGGCAAGGTGCCAACGCCAAGTTGAAATGGACAGCGGTGCTTTAACTGAACCCTTAACTGAATCTTTGACTGAAGCCACCTTAGCAGGCACAGATGAAAATCAGGCTGATAGTCAAACCACAAGGCATGATGATCTTGAAAGTAAAACTTCAGTTTCACAAGTAGGTTAACGATGAGTATTGTTAAAGAAAAAGCATCAAGCATGTGGTTTACTCAATCACTACGCTTATTACATCATGAGCTTCGCCGTGGTGAACTGACCATTATATTTATTGCTATTGCGCTTGCTGTTGCGACGGTATTTTCATTGACCGGATTTTCTGGCCAAATTAAGCATGCCATAGTGGCCAATAGCACCAATACCATAGGCGCCGATCGCGTCCTGCGTATGTCGTCAGAAGTTGACACTAGCATCATAGAGAAAAGTCAGACATTAGCATTACAATATGCTCGGAAAATTGAAACTGAGTCGATGGCGTTTGCTGGCGACAATATGTTACTCAGTGAACTCGATGCGGTATCTGATACTTATCCTTTGCGCGGTGAACTTAGAATTAAAACGTCGCTGACACAAATCGCGAGTATTGTTGCCAATGCCCCTAAACTAGGCACGGTTTGGGTTGAACCCAGTGTATTAAGTCGCTTGAATGTTAAAATTGGCGAGGTGATTGAGATAGGCGTTGCGCCACTCATTATTGCCGGTATTGTTACTGATATTCCTGATCGTTCATACCGCGCCTTTATTGCCGGGCCAACGATTATTTTAAATATTGCTGATATGCCCAAAACCAAGCTTATTCAGCCAGGCAGTCGTATTACCTATAAGTACTTATTTGCCGGTGAAACCGATGCTATTGAAAGCTTTGAAAAATGGATTAAACCACAAATCAACGAATCACAACGTTGGTATGATGCTAAAGCAGCACAAAATCGTTTATCAAGAATATTAGACACAGCGGAGAAGTTTCTTTCGCTAGCAAGCATGTTAGGCATTGTATTAGCGGCTGTTGCGGTGGCGGTGGCCAGTCGTCGTTATGGTCAACGTCATCAGCCTAACGTGTCAATATTTAAAGCCCTAGGTGCGTCAATTTCGCATGTGAGAAAACTTTATTGTCTGCATTGGAGCTTATTGAGTTGTTTAAGTATCGCAGCAGGATTAGTGGTGGGTTATGGTTTGCTGCTACTGGGTGCTAATGCCATTGCGAGTTATTTATCATTAGCTGATGCACCGCTGACTTTTGTGCCGTTTTTAACGGCGATATTTACTGGTTTATTATGTGCCATTGCTTTTGCTATTCATCCGATTATGACCTTAGTAAAAAGCTCACCCTTAAATGTTATTCGAGGTTTTAGCCAAGAAAAAGTCGCGCGCTTTGGCTGGCATCAGTTACCGCCTTTATTGGCGTTATTTTTATTACTGTTTATTTTCAGTCAAGACTTAGTGATGAGCGCTGCGTTGTTATTCGGTGGTGTGGTTGTCTCCTTTATCTTGTTGTTGTTCGGCCGTGGCTTAATGAGCGCAGGCCGTAGTGTCGGTACTAAAGCGGGAAAGTCTTGGCATTTGGCCTTAGCGAACTTAAAACGCCGAGCTAGTGAAAACAGCGTGCAACTGGTCAGTTTTACTATCGCTATAATGCTGTTGTTATTGATTACAGTAATGAAAAGCTCAATATTATCAGAATGGGAGCAACAGTTTCCTGATGATACGCCCAATCATTACCTGATCAATATCACTCAAGATCAAATTCAGCCTTTAAAAAGCTTTGTTGAAGAAAATAATATTGCCAATCAAGGTTTCTATCATGTTTACCGTGGTCGTTTATCAGCGATAAACGGTGTAAAGACCGTCGATAAAGATGATAAAGATGATGACAGTCAAGTGCAAAACGCTGAAAAAACCGATGGCACTGAAAAACAACAAGCTAAGAAAACCAAGCAGAAAAAAACTCGGCAAGGTATGGGCCGTGAACTGGGTTTAACCTGGCGTACTGAGTTACCGGATGAAAATGAAATTATTGCTGGGCAGTGGTGGCCAGTTGGCGACGAAACACCTCAAGTGTCCATTGAAAGCAACATAGCAGAACGTTTGGCGGTTAAATTAGGTGATGAGCTAACCTTCACGCTCGGCTCGGATGAGTTTACCGTGCCTGTGACTAGCATTCGTCAAGTAAATTGGCAAAGTCGGCAGTTAAACTTCATTATGGTTTTTAACCAAAGTGTACTTGAGCAATTTCCGACGACATCAATTTCCGCTTGGTCAATATCAGATGATAACCGAGACTTAGTTTATCGCTTTTTGGCCAACTTTCCCACGATTACGGTAATGGACTTTGCTGCCATTATGGCGCAGCTCAATGGTATTATTGAGCAAGTGACGGTGGCGATTCAGCTGATCTTAATTTTAGTGGTACTTGCCGGTAGCTTAGTGTTAATAGCGCAAGTACAAGCCAGCATGGAAGAAAGAGAGCGTGAACTAGCGATATTGAGAACCTTGGGCGCTAAAGGCAGTTTACTGCGTAATAGCGTGTTATATGAGTTTGTAGCACTAGGGGCTATTGCTGGACTCATGGCAAGTGTTGGTATGGAAATAGCGGTTTATATTTTGCAAAGCCAAGTCTTTAATATGTCAGGCAGTTTTCACTTTCAGTATTGGTTAGTGGGTATTGGCGCGGGCGCATTCTTTGTGGGCTTAATTGGTATGCTTAGTTGTTGGCGTTTACTTAAATTGTCGAGCGTTACCTTAATCCGACGAACCATGTAACTTTCTCGGCTTATAACAACTATATCGCTTTTAATACTAGCGGGCATGCTATGAAATCGCGTATAGTTTTAAGCGCTTACACTATATTAGATAACCAACTAGGTTTAAAAAATGGCTTTACAAGGCAAGTCCGAAGGCGCGGTGAAATTTTTATTGGTTACCGCGGCATTATTTGTTGTGCTAGCCGGGATAAAAACCGCGGCAACATTATTAGTACCGTTTTTATTATCAGCGTTTATTGCCATTATTTGTAACCCATTAGTGGTGATGGCGGCGCGCTATAAAATTCCGAAACCGATAGCGGTTATCTTTGTTATTGGTATCTTTGTTTCTATTGCGCTTTCACTGGCGGGGCTTGTGGGTAACTCGTTAAATGAGTTGTCACAACTTATTCCCGTTTATCGCGCGCAACTTCAAGAACAGTTTGTATGGTTAACCCAACAACTTGATGCCTACAATATTAAAATATCGTCAGAATTACTTATTGAATACTTTGACCCCGCTGCAGCAATGGGCTTAGCCGCTAACATGCTCAGTGGTTTGGGCAGCGTTATGGCTAATTTATTTTTAATCATAATTACGGTTATTTTTATGTTGTTTGAAGCGTCATCTGTACCGCGTAAATTACATTTAGCGCTTGACGATCCACAAGCTCGCTTAAAGCAAATTGACCGATTTTTATCCTCAGTAAATAATTATATTGCGATTAAAACCTTGGTGAGTATTGCGACCGGCATTTGTGTTTCATCAATGCTGTGGGTGTTTGGTTTAGACTTTTTCTTACTGTGGGGTGTGTTGGCCTTTTTACTGAACTATATTCCCAATATTGGCTCCATTATCGCCGCCGTACCGGCAATGTCGTTAGCTGTACTGCAATTAGGGCCAGCGGCGGCAGGTTTTATTGGCTTAGGCTATTTGACCATAAACACGGTCATGGGTAATGTGGTTGAACCGCGTTATTTGGGCCGTGGCCTTGGGCTATCAACCCTAGTGGTATTTATTTCATTAATATTTTGGGGCTGGTTGCTAGGCACAGTGGGCATGTTGTTGTCAGTGCCTTTGACCATGATCATTAAGATAGCCTTAGAAAACTCTGCTGAAGGTAGTTGGTTTGCGGTGTTATTATCGGGTGAAGAAGAGTTGGAAGAGACTTAATCAAGCAAAAGGTGGCGATAAGCTACCTTTTCTAATCCACAGCACTTTAAAAGCTTAACGTTAAATCCTAACTTATGGGCTCATAACGTTCTAAAATTATAGGATTTTTAGCTTACCATATGATTCTTAAATAGCTCTGTAGCTAATTATTAGTCCATTATTAGTCAATTAATAACAGCCATACAAAAAAGCTCACAATTGATGGCGAATATTAAAAATCAACAAGATAACAATCACAGCCCCAAGTTATCGGCAATGCTTTAGCAAGTGGCTATAGCATTGAAGGGGCCAAGTGCCCATGTTTAAATTAACTGGGTTTTTGACCAACCTTAAAATAACCGGTTGAAAGAAATTGCACCGTTTCATTGCGCTTTTTACCAATTAAGATTGCTCCGTCATCCATAAACAGAAAATTCTTCCAGCAACGTTGAAATACTGCCCAAGTGGTTTCAATAACGTTATCTCGTGAACTACAATAATAAACCACGGTATTATTATCCCATTTTAGGTGCGCTAAAATGATCTCGGGTAATAAACATGCTTCACTATCCCAAATATTTTCCCATTTACCATTATCAAGCCAAGATGCAGAATTTTCTGGCCAGTCACCTTTTTTAAAAAAGTCTGGGTGATCAACTTGTTTACTGATAGCGCCATCCCAAAGTACTTTGGCACGAGTACTGATCATAGGTTTAATTTTTGTTTTGTCGCTATCGCTAATAGGTAAGCTTTTATGCTTAAAGATCCAAGCGTTTTTTAATTCGTCAATTGAGGTGTAATTCATAAAGATTATATTTGTAGCTTCAATTTTAGTAGAACAAGAACAACTAGTATCTCATTAATTTGCTTAAAATTGCAGGTTATAAAATGAAAAAATACAGTTAAAGTTACTGATTAGAGCGATTCGCTGGTTTTGTATTAGTTCACATGGGCCATTTGTCTATTAACGTTTTAGCTGTACTCACCAGTACGGCTAAATGTATTGATTTTTAGCCGCTTGTTGAGCTTTATCGTTTGTTATATTTAAAGCCGTATTAATGAATTTTTTGCTGGATAATTTTAAATTCTGGGCTGTTTTGCTCTTGTTTATGACAAATACTTAATAAATCTTCAATCAAACAAGAAAGTGCACGACGTTCAATTTTCTGGATTAATGCTTGCTGCTCGCCAGTGAGCATGTGGTACATAGTCGCGGCGCCAAAATCGCCAAAAATAATATTAGCGTTTTCATCAAACAAGGTATTATGCGCGTATAAATCACCATGAGATACTTGATTTGCATGCAAATGTTCAAACACGTCTTCCATTTGCAACACTATTTTATCAATTTGACTAACACTTAAGGTAAAGCCTTCTGGAAAAGTATCACGGGTACAGCTTTTAAAGCTTGGCGGTAAACCCAAATTTTTAAAATTAGCCGGTATTAAGTTCATGATTAAGGCTAAATAGTCTTCCTCATTAACTTGTGCTAAAGAACGGACAAGGTTTTGATGATCGCCGACTTTTAAACATGCCTGTAATTCGTCTTCTGGGTAGCCATCACTGGTTACTTTGCCTTTAAAAACTTTCACCGCAACATTATCTGGAAATGCTGATGGACTATCAGTCCAAGTGGCACTGGAAATAACGCCTGAAGCACCTTGTCCCAGTACCTTTTGTAAGGTAAAACTTGTTGAGGGCAGTGATGGAACTGAGGCAATATTGAGGTTAGCAAGGCTAAAAGGATTACCGGAAAAGGCAAACCATGCAAGTTTAGGTAATCTCAGTAATTGCTCGGGACATTCAGTTAAATTGTTCGCTGATATACGCACTAACTCAAGATTATGTGACTGCGCTAGTGTTAACGGCAGTTTGGTTAACCTATTGCCGGCTAACGCCAATTTTTGTAGTTTTGGCCGTTCGCCCAAAGCGTCAGGCAAAGTTTCAAGGCAGTTGTCGGTCAAGATTAACCAACGTAAATTCTCCGGTAAGGAGTTAGCAGGCACCTGTTCAATTTGATTTGATTTAAAGCCGACCATTTCTAGGTTTTCACAGCGCCCAAGCACTTCAGGTAATACTTGGAAGCGATTGTTTGAAGCAAAAATTATTTGAAGTTTTGTTAGCTTAATTAACGCCTTGGGTAGCGAAGTTAATTGATTGTCAGATAAATCTAGAATTTCTAAGCTATCTGCTAATGACAGAATTTCTACTGGGAATGAGCTTAAGTTTTCAGATAACTTTAAACGCTTAATACCCCTGAGTTGGCCAGATTTTAACTGAGATAGCGTATGCATTTATTAATCCAATGTTAGTGTTATTTTGAGTAAATGAAAATGTAGAATGCCACAAAGTGATATGACATGGCTAAGCATGGCTAAGATATAAAAAAACCGAGAAACTAATTTAAAGGCTTTCAGGTTTATCGGGGGGTAATTAACCAATATATTGTTTGTTACCAGCATTAAGCCAGTGAGACCTTATATCTTGTAAACAGGAATTTACCACAAGCTAGTCCCTATTAATATGGATGATCTTAAAGGAAATTCTGTGATTTATCAATATCAATGAGGCAATATCATGGCGGCTATAAAGCAAATAAAATCAGATGATTGGAACGCAGCGATTTGCATTTAAAGCACTAGACCTATTTGTAAACCTTAAGCTTAAAAATTGATGCAGAATCATTTGTTATTCAAAAGGAATAGAAGATAAAGCCCCATTTGAAAAGTCAGAAAATATTAAGTTTACAGTTTTTGAGATAGCTATAGGAAAGGGGGGCTTAATGATGATAGTTCACTGCGCGCTAGCGAACATGATATAGGCGATTTAGAAAAATCATGAGTTAAATTTTTTGCTGATACCACTTTAGATTAACTTACATCAACTATAAAATCTGACAGATAGCGATAGGTTATTAATTAATAAAAAAGGACCTTAATATATGATTAAGATTCTTTTTATGTTTAACTTTTTAATCCTTAATGGCTCAGTGGTATACTCATTATTTACTTTTTCGTCTTAAAGTAAGCGACTGATCTTCCCCCGCTTTAACGGACACCAAAATCTAACTATAGATGAGGTGTTCTATGCCCAAGTACAACAATCCAAGGCGAATGTTGACCAAGTCAATTCGCACAAAAAAGGTATCTGGTTTACACTATTCATGCAAGATTAATGACTTTTTTATTTATCGATTTATTGACAATAAGCTTTGTAAAACTAATCGAACTAATAGAGTATTCCAATGAAAATTAAATCCTTATTTTTTTTAGTATTCCCAATATTAATAGCGTGTGATGGTGGCAGTAGTAGTGAGATTAGTATCGAAGTGGTTATCTCAAATGGAAAACTACAATGCCAAGATAATGCCATCCCTATTAGCACGACTAAAGGTTATCTAACTGATTCTGGAATATCAGTTAAGTCCGAAAAATGGAATATCTGGGGTCAGAGTAAACTTTTAAGTAAGGCGAATATGGTAGCTTAGCTTTCAGAGTACAAATGGTTAAGCTAACAAATAAATGGATTAGGAAAGCAACCAGAACTTTGTATTGCGCACCCGTTATATTTGGCGATTGATAGGCAAACTAGTCGACGGTTAGAAAGTTACCGAGCCTTTATTGCTGAGCATGTCGATAAAGCGTTAATAACGGATATCAGACAAGCGACAAATAGAGGGATGGCTATTGGCAGTGAAGAGTTTAAACAACAAATAGAAGCTATAACAGACAGAAGAATGCGCCCAGCCAAAATGGGAAGACCTAAAGTTAAGGGTGATTAATAGAGGTTAGAAAAGTTTAGTCTGACCCTAGATAGATACTTTACAATATGACCCCAGATACTTTATAAAGGTTGTTTAAATTGACACTGACCCTTTTATTTCACTGACCCTTTTATTTCATGACTCAATTGAAAAATTAACAAGACACCCATGATAACGAGCAGCCTAAAAAATAGTTTTGCGATTTATTACGATGGGTGTGATCTTCCCCCGCTTTAACGGACACCAAAATCTAACTATAGATGAGGTGTTCTATGCCCAAGTACAACAATCCAAGGCGAATGTTGACCAAGTCAATTCGCACAAAAAAGGTATCTGGTTTACACTATTCATGCAAGATTAATGACTTTTTTATTTATCGATTTATTGACAATAAGCTTTGTAAAACTAATCGAACTAATAGAGTATTCCAATGAAAATTAAATCCTTATTTTTTTTAGTATTCCCAATATTAATAGCGTGTGATGGTGGCAGTAGTAGTGAGATTAGTATCGAAGTGGTTATCTCAAATGGAAAACTACAATGCCAAGATAATGCCATCCCTATTAGCACGACTAAAGGTTATCTAACTGATTCTGGAATATCAGTTAAGTCCGAAAAATGCGGAATTCATAAAGGGATTGATTTTCCCGCTGTTTGCTCTGGGGAAACAGGGCAGGTCCATATTTTCACTATTAATAAAAAAGATTTAAATGAGGCTGAAAATCTTGGATTTATTGAAAGCTCAACTTTCGAAGAAGGTTTTGAATTAGTAGAGTGTGACAGTTTATAAAAATTACAATTAAAAGCGGTGTCAAATCATCCTGAGTTACAAAAGTCAAATAGGGTGTCAGGTCTTGCCTTTTGTCTCTAACATGAAATGGCAAAAGACAAGACCTGACACCCTTTCTTTTCTTAAATTAATGTAGCACTTTATTTTTAATGCTACATATATGCTACAAAAATATAGGTAGCTCCATCGTATTACTGGTTAAGTCTATGTTTTTTATGTCTTTATTGTTTAGCTTTACTAGAGGGTTTGGGTGAAAATTAAAACTAAGAGGCAACATGCAAGATTATTTCCATACACAACAGGTTGTTTAATGGCTCCTATTGTTATTGGCTCTAATAATGAATTTGTTGGTATTGCACTTATCTCTGCTTGTGACTCGATTCTTCTATTTTATTTTGATCCTGTATTTAAATACTATAAGTCTCACCTTCCAAAATTCGATAAATATTGTAAAGTATCTTTTGCTCTGGAGTGCTCATTGCTGTTATTTCAAATTTATTACCTAGCTATTCTGGTGTTTTGTTGGCTTTTTGGGGGATTCCTGTTTTTATCTATGGGTTTGTATTCTGTCGTGAAATTGATCTGCTTGTGCAAAAGTAAAGCTAACAACTTAAAGAGGGACAAAATAAAGTTGGCTATTTTGTTCACTCCGTTCATCTGTTTTAGCCAACTCTATTTTGCCCCTTAATTGGGCGTTGCAAAGGTCTGGATTCTTTGGTGGCTAAGTTTGGTGGCACACATCACGGCTAAAAAATATTATAAATATAATTAAGGCGTTAAATGAAAATATCCAAAAAACTTAGTGAGTGGCAACAAGAAAATCTAATTGATGCAGCTATTGTAGAAAAAATAAATGAATATGAGTCACACGCTTCTAAACCTATCGCGTTATGGGTAGTTGGTGGTCTGGGTGTTTTTGCTGTAATAGTTGGGATTGTTTCCGTGATTGCGTCAAATTGGCAGCAAACACCTGCATGGGTGAAACTGTTTGCTGCGCTACTTATTTGTTTGTGCGTAGCGACTGCCTTATATCGAGTAGCGCGTCGAAATGACAACACTACTAAACGATTTTGGGTACAAGAATTACTTGTTATTTTTTATTACGGTTTTGTTTTGGCCGCTATGGCGCTTATAGGGCAAACCTATCAGCTAGGTGGGGGCTTAAATAAATTATTCCTTGCATGGACTTTGGCAACCATACCGCTGGTGTTGTTAGGCCGTGGAAAATTTCTTGCGACGTTATGGATGATAGGCATTGGTATTACATACTTTTTAAATATCGAAGTACTTTACGATGTGCTTGAAAAAATAACACAATCAGAATTCTATTCTAACATTACGGCGGGTTCTCTATGTGTTTTAACACCGGTGTTGTTTATATTGGTTTCACGTATACCTTGGCTGTATAAAAATCGTCCTTTATTTTCAGAGGCGTTTTCTACATGGAGTTGGTTTGCAATCATTTTGATGGGTTGGTTCTCTCAGTTCTTTTGGTATGACAATGCTAATTTAAATGGAAGCGTTATTAATTATATTACATTGATTTGCTTTTTAGCCGTAGTTGTACTTGTGCTTTTAATTCCAAAATTGTACGCCAATGGGCCTGAGGAAATGCATTTAGCAATGCGTATTGTATTAATAACCGTGCTTGTATTGAGCGCTGTTGGCGCATATTTTTGGCAAAATGACAGCTCACATCTAATCGGCGCTTTGAGTAATTTAGTGTATTTGTGTGTTTTAGGTTGGGCGGCATTGAAAATTAAATCGATAGGTTTTTTTAATACCGTAACAGCTTTAATCTGCTTACGTATCATCGCTATTTATTTAGAAGTATTTGGGACAATGTTTGATACAGGCATAGGATTAATAATAGGCGGTGTTTTAACTTTGTTTATTGCTTGGTGGTGGTTTAAAAAATCAGATGCCTTGGCAAGTCGTTTAACTATGGCGGGGGATGCCTAAAATGAATAATAAAATTTTAATCGCCGTTGCTATCCCTTTTGTTTTATTGTGTTTATTGATTGCTCGCGCTGAGTATCATGTAAAAACTGGGGAACAATGGAATGTGAATATCACAGGTTATGATCCTCGTGATCTTTTAAGAGGGCATTATTTACGCTTTAATCTTGCTTACGACTGGGAGACTACCGCGCATAAATGCGATTCAGGAGCAGCGTGTTGTTTATGTTTGACGAGTACAGACAGTCAAATTCCTAAAGTTAATAAAGTGAGTTGCGATGTGGCAAAAACACAATGTGATGCTTTTATAGCGCCAGAGTATGAAAGAAGCTTACACAGGTTTTATATAGCAGAAACGGATGGAAAGCGAGCTGAAGATTTATTGAGTGAAGCACGAGCCAATAAAAATGCATTTATTTCTCTTTCTATTAACAAAAAAGGTGAGCCAATAATTAGAGATCTGCTTATTGGTGATAGACCTATCGGTAATATATTGCGTGAGACAGCAGCAGAAAATAATATGCATAAATAAAAAGATGCATAACAAGTTGCTGCAGCGGAAAATGATTGCTACATAAACCGCAACAATTTGAAGATAAATTTACTTTCTGTAAGTTATTGAAAGGCAATCTGGAAGCAACCGCAGTAGACGACTCATGTGCCGAGGTTTGGCTTCTTGGGTTGCACGCCACCATAATGTAATTTATCCCCCAAAGACCTCTTATAATCAGACTCACTTAGTTTAAAAGTCTGTCCGTAGTAAATTGGTCATTCGTTGAAGGGAATTTTTTAGATACCATCTACAAATCAATAAGAGATAGTGATTTAGATTAGCTATAACATTTTGTTTGTGGAACAAAAAAGGGATAACATTTCTGTTATCCCTTTTTCTATAATATGGTGCTCGCTACTGGACTCGAACCAGTGACACCTTGCATGTCATGCAAGTACTCTAACCAACTGAGCTAAGCGAGCGTTACTTCTAAGTAAAATTGTTGAGTGACTCAACGAGGCGCTATGTTAGCGATCTGTTTTAGCAAGTGCAAGCAATTTTATCTAAAATATGATGCGATTGCTGTTTAATTCAGCACTGGGTATTGTGCTTGCTTATTTAAGCAACAAATAGCTCAATAAAAGTTACACGCTATTTTAAATAGTCTAAAAGCAAGGCGTTAGAGTACCAAGCTAAAAACATTCGATTAACTTTTCAAGGCTGCGTGTTGCTCAAAGCGCTTTTGCACTATTTTTAAGCGCCAAGCCAGTAATACGGCTGCTACTGTTAAGCCAGAAATAAAGCCTATCCAAAAACCATAAGGACCTGATGCTGGTGCTATCCAATCGGTTAAGCCCAGTATTGAACCAAAAGATAAACCCACAACCCAGTAGGAAAAGAAGGTGATATACAAAATCGACTGTGTGTCTTTATAACCACGAAGTGCACCCGCTGAAATAACTTGTATGGCATCGGAAAACTGAAATAAAGCCGCTAAAAACATTAAGCTGGCAGCAAGTTCAAGGACTTCGGTGTCTGTGGTGTAGATAGTGGCAATTTGTGTGCTGAACAATAAGGTAATGGCTGCGGTTACTACCGCAATAACCAGTCCCAAAATAACCGAGTATCGGCAGAGTTCCTTGGCTTTTTCAAAGTTTTTATTACCGACTTCAAAACCCACTTTTATGGTCACGGCCATGGCTAAACTTAATGGCACCATAAAAACCAAACCAGAAAAGTTAATGGCAATTTGGTGGCTGGCAACAACATTAGCGCCAAAGGGCACCAGTATTATGGCTACGGCGGCAAATAAGCTTACTTCAAAAAGTAATGAAAATGCTATGGGTGTGCCTAAAGCTAATATAATTTTAATTTCTGACCATTGTGGCCAATAGAATTTGGTAAACAATGGCGCGTGTTTTAGATGTTTTGAAAAATAAGCATAGGCAAGCATGCCAAGGAACATCACCCAGTAAACAATGGCTGTGGCAATACCACAACCCGCACCACCGAGTGCAGGCATACCAAACTCACCATAAATAAAAATATAGTTGGCGGGTATGTTAATCAACAAGCCTAATATGCTGATGATCATGGTCGGGCGAGTAAAAGACAAACCTTCTGAATAATTACGTAAAACCAAATACAGACAATAGCCTGGGCCGCCCCAAACAATGTAACCTAAATAGTCAAACATTAGATGTTTAAGCTTAGGCTCCATCGAAATAGAGTCGATTAACATAGGGGTGGCAATGTAGTAGAGAATAATGATGATTATTGAGAAAAAAACCGCTATCCAAGCGGTTTGATAACTGGCTTTTGCCACTTGATCAAACTGTTTGGCTCCCGATAATTGCGAAACAATACTGGCCAGTGCCATCACAAGACCTGATAGGGCTAAAATTAAGGGCAGCCAAACACTGCTGGCTACGGCAACGGCTGCCATATCAGTGGCACTAACACGACCCGCCATGACAGTATCGGCAAAACCCATTAAATTTTGGATCAATTGGGCGATTAAAATTGGGTAAGCCAATTTCATTAAATTTTTACTATTGGAAAAAAAACGATTTATGTTCATCAAAGCAATTATATCATTAGGTTATTCTTGCTAAGATAGCAAAAAGTAGAATATTCGTTGGATGATATATGTTTACCGGTATAGTGCAATCACAAGCTGAAGTAATTGCGATAATGCGTAAAAATAATGCGATAAGATTAAAAGTTGCGTTAGAAGCCCCACTAATAGCTAATCTTGAAATTGGTGCGAGTGTGGCGATAAATGGTGTTTGTTTGACCGCTGTTGAGTTTGGCCATCTAAGTGATCAGAGCAGCTTTATAAGTTTTGATGTGATTGATGAAACGTTACGGGTGTCTAACCTTGCTGATATTAAGCTAGGTACACAAGTCAATGTTGAGCGCTCGTTAAAAATTGGCGATGAAATCGGTGGTCATATGCTCAGTGGCCATGTTCATACTCAAGCTGTTTTGGCTAATCGTATCGATAGTCAGGACAACTGCACATTAAGTTTTACCTTAGCGCCTGAATATCAAAAGTATGTATTTGCCAAAGGTTTTATCAGTATTAATGGCATTAGTTTAACGCTAGGCGCTGAAGTAGGAACGCTATTTTCGGTCCATCTGATACCCGAAACCTTAGCGCGTACCAATTTACAGCATGCAGCGATTGGCGATAAAGTGAATATTGAAATTGATCAACAAACCATGACGATTGTTGAAACCATTGAACGTATGAAACTAAGCTGAAATTATTTTTGACGCGAGCATTTTTCTACGCGAAGGTGACTTGCTAGTACTCACCTTTTGCTAGTACTCACCTAAAGTGCAGTTAACTGTTGGGGGTTAGTACCTAGTAATCTTCTTGCTTGTTAGGTATTTACTTAACCGGATAATAGTGAGTTTAACTCACCATAAGTTTTAACAGAACGAAGGTTTAAAAAAACTGTTCATTATTACTACCCATACCGAACAAAATTTTTTGATGAGACTCGTCAATATGTCAATTCAAGTGCATTTTCATGTAACAAGCGGGGCATTCATCCTAATAATTTTGCTCACCTGCACTAGCGTCTAAGGCCAAATGTATAGGGTGGCCGAAATGTGGGCATTCAATGCGTTGTTCTTTAATTTTATGGGGCATGATGGCTCCTAGATTTTAAGCTCGAGGCGTTGTACGTTTTAGTATGAACATTTTTAGTTAACGTGCGATTTTTCTCTAGGCTCAATATCGCCCAAAACACTTGCCACTAAGGGCGAAACACTGTTTGGGTAAAACCCTGAGTTAGTGGAGGTAAAGCGCGTGGTAAAACTGTTGACAATTTTATGGGCGAAATTAATCAACTTCAGTGATTAGATGATTAATTTTATTGGGTACACCATCCCATTGCTCTGCATCAACAGGTGCTGGAATAATTTCGGTGATCACTGGCCATATTTTTGCCAGTTCAGCGTTGAGTTCAATAAAGTCTTTTTGATCTTCTGGCACATCATCTTCTTGATAAATCGCGCCAACAGGACATTCAACAGGGCACAAGTCGCAATCAATACATGAGTCAGGATTAATGACTAAAAAATTGGGTCCTTGATGAAAGGCATCAACAGGACAAACTGCGACACAATCAGTGTATTTACATTGAATACAATTATCAGTAACTACAAACGCCATTTTATTCCGCTTATTTTATCTTATTGAGCTATCAAATCGACTAGCATTACTACTATCAAAGGTCAGATCATACCTAGCTTATAAACAAATTCAATTATTGTTTTAGCTTTGTATTTGGTATCGCTAGTACTATCAGGTAAAATAGCGCCAATTTTTACCCTAGCCTCGCTTTGGATACACGATATGTTGCGTTTAACTAACGTCAAATTACCACTAAATCATCAACCGGAAGAATTAGAGCAAGTTATTCTTGCAACATTAAAAATCACCGCTGAGCAGCTTACCAGTTTTTCAATCTTTAAACGTGGTTACGATGCACGTAAAAAGAGTAAGATCATTTTGATGTATACCTTAGACGTAGAAACAACAAAAAATGAACAGCTTATTGCTGAGCATGTCAATGATCAAAATATTAAAGTTAGCCCTGATACAAGTTATAAGTTTGTTGGTCAAGCACCCGAAAATTTAATCGAGCGCCCAGTGGTTATTGGTATGGGACCTTGTGGTTTATTTGCGGGCTTACTCTTAGCACAAATGGGCTTTAAACCCATTATTTTAGAGCGCGGTAAAGAAGTACGCCAGCGTACTAAAGACACTTTTGGCTTTTGGCGGAAAAAAATTCTTAATCCTGAGTCCAATGTGCAATTTGGTGAAGGGGGTGCGGGTACATTTTCTGACGGCAAACTCTGGAGCCAAGTTAAAGATCCAAAGCATTATAGTCGCAAAGTATTACATGAGTTTGTTGACGCCGGCGCGCCAAGTGAAATTCTATACGTCAGTAAGCCACATATAGGTACCTTTAAATTGGTCACCATGGTAGAACAAATGCGGGCAGAAATTCACCGTCTTGGCGGCGAAGTACGTTTTGAACAACGTGTAGACGATATTCACTTTGCCGAAACGCAAGATAACAACGGCAATAGGCAAGTTACCGGTTTAACTTTATCGACAGGCGAGGTCATAAATACTAAACACATTGCTTTGGCTATTGGCCATAGCGCACGTGATACTTTTACTATGTTGCATGAAAAAGGTGTCTTTATAAAAGCTAAGCCATTTTCTGTTGGTTTTAGAATTGAGCATGAACAATCAGTTATTGACGATGCTCGTTTTGGCGACAATGCCGGCAATCCTATTTTAGGTGCGGCTGATTACAAACTTGTTCATCATTGTAAAAATGGCCGTTCAGTTTATAGTTTTTGTATGTGTCCTGGTGGCACAGTGGTTGCTGCCGCGTCAGAAGCAGGGCGTTTAGTCACCAATGGCATGAGCCAATATTCACGCCATGAACGTAATGCTAATAGTGCTATTGTCGTCGGTATTTCACCAGAAGATTATGACGAAAATGGTAGCAAAGACAACGTACTGGCGGGCATTGAGTTTCAGCGTCGGTTAGAAGAAGCAGCCTTTAAACTGGGTGGCGAAAACTATGATGCACCGGTACAGCTAGTGGGTGATTTTCTTGCTGGACGAAAAAGTGGCGAGCATGGTGTTGTAGCGCCATCTTATAAACCTGGTGTTAAATACTGCGATTTAAGTGAAATTTTACCTGACTACGCTATCGAAGCTATTCGTGAAGCATTACCGGCATTTGAACGCAAAATTAAAGGTTTCTCGATGGCTGATGCAACATTAACCGCTGTTGAAACACGGACTTCGTCGCCGATTAGTATAACCCGTGATAAAGATAGCTATGAGAGTTTAAATACAAAAGGCTTATATCCGGCCGGTGAAGGTGCAGGTTATGCGGGGGGTATTTTGTCTGCGGGTATTGATGGTATTAAAGTCGCTGAAGCCATGGCGCTTTCGATGCTGAAACATTATCAATAAAATGTTAACTGCGCTAGCCTTAACTAACTCATCAAAGTGAATAACCTAGCTTGATGAGTTACTTTAGCCTTAACTTTAGCCTTAACTAAAGGCTTTAGTTAAGGCTAAAGTTAAGGCTTAATACCTCATGCTAGCGTTTGAGTTGTACTGAGCTTACAAGCGCTTTACGATTAGTGTATTTCCTGGATATCTTCGTTAACTTGTCGTTGCCACTGACTTTGAGGCAATTGGCTTTGAATATTATGTAGCGTGGTCCAAATGCCATTCAGTGTCATGGGTTTGGTTAGCCATAGTGGAATATTACCTTTAGGGTCAACCATAAACTGGTAAGTTATTGCTATGCGGTCAATGGCCACAGGTACTATTGTCCAATGGGCGCTCAGTAAGTGCATACGTATCACATCTTGGGTTTTTTCTATGGCATGACTAGCGTCTTTAACCGCAATCTCAATCGATAGATCCTCGTTTTGCCAATAACGAGAGTGCGCCACTATTTCACGTGCTGAAATTGGCCATAAGCCTTTAAATCGAGTAACAAATACACTTTCGTTACTTGAACTTTGGCTAATGCATTTAGCGGACTCCACATTGTCTAGCCAATGAGGAACCTGCTTAAAATCTTCAATAAAATAGATAAAGCCCGCTAAGCTTGAATTAACCTTAGCCTGGGCCTTAATTTCAATCACATCGTCATATTGACTAGCACGATAAAAAACACTTAATTCACTATTTTTCTTCCAAATGTTCCATGACGACAAATCATTTGCTTGAACGTTATGACTTAACAGCAGCAGGAAAATTAGCAGACAGTAATTTAAGCACCTTAAATGAGTCACTGAGAAAAATATAACGCTGACATTAAAAGCTTGACGCAAATGCCTATTCCTTATCTTAAAGTATTGCTGGTATAAACAGTGTTTGTGCAATAACCTAGGTGATCAGGCACTAGTTCATCGATTTAATTATTTTTGATGGCGTGGGTTGCCATACACCGGCACCGTTGTGTACAAGATGACTCATACCTTGATTTAATACTTTATTACCAACAATCGTTGAATTTTCAGGATGACTAATTAAAAATCCTTGGATGTATTTAACCCCTAAAGACTTTAATAATTCTAGCTGTATAATATCTTCTATACCTTCAGCGACTATTTTTAAATCAAGTTGATAGGCCATATCTATGATTGATTTTAGTATTTTCTTATACTTAATACTACTAGTGGCTTCATTAACAAACATTTTATCAATTTTTAAAATATCGACAGGTAATGTTGCCAATATTGCTAATGAGCTAAAACCTGTACCAAAATCATCAATAGCAATAAAAACACCTTCTTGGCGAAGTTTCTCTAATTCTGTGATAATTTCATCTGATATATCAAGGAAGCAAGACTCGGTAATTTCAAGCATTAATGATGAAGGTGGCAGTCCGGTTTTTATCAGTGTATCCATAACCCACTGATAAAGTGGACGATGCTTAAGTTGAATAACAGAGACATTAACAGAAACTTTGGTTTTTTTCATACCGGCGTTATACCAAGCAAACATTTGACGACAGGCTTCATTTAATATCCAATCACCTAGTGGCAATATTTGATTAGACTCTTCTGCGATCGGAATAAACTCTGTGGGTGAAATAACCCCTTCCTCTGGGTGCTGCCATCGAACAAGTGCTTCAAAATAACTGATCACACAACCTTCAACATGAATAATAGGTTGGAAGCTTAAAAAGAAGCTGTTGTTAGATAAGGCTTGTCTCATCTCTTCCAATAAATAATGATAGCGCCTTAATTGGCTACCCATTTCAGGAGAGTAAATTCTATAAATCCCACGTCCATCTTTTTTAGCACGATACATTGCCACATCAGCTAATTGTACTAATGTATTAGGTTTGCTAGCACTCTCAGGGTACATAGCAATACCTATGCTAGCACTAATCTTAATCGTTTTATTGCCTAAAATGAATTCACGCTCTAGTTCTGATAAGACAAATTTTGCAATATTAATAGCAAACTCTGAATTTTCTATGTCAAAAAGAAAAAGAGTAAACTCATCACCACCAAGTCTAGCTAAGTTTTTTTCAATACGGTTATTTGATTGGCTGAAATTTAGTTTATTACTGCGAACAAGTGAGTTCAGTCGCTCAGCAACTTGGATCAGTACTTCATCACCGAATGAATGGCCAAACGAGTCATTAACTTGTTTGAAGCCATCAAGGTCAATAAATAATAGCCCACTTTTTAATTTTTCACTCTGTGTTAACTGCTCTTGGATATGTTGCAGGAAAGTGTGGCGATTGGTTAACTTTGTTAATGCGTCACAAAAGGCACCTTGCTCAGTATCTATTTTATATTGCTTTGCATATCGTGCTATATCTTCTAACGTAGAGTTTAGATTAGCTAATATAGAATATTCTGGTTTGTATGCATGCTTTTCACCAAATGTGTTTGCTATGCCATCAGTAATCGCATAAATAGCTTTTAATTTACTTTTTTGATAATTTAAAATTAAAAAACCAGCGATAAAACCAACCAAAAGTAGCGCTAGGGAAGGATAAAATACGGCTAATATAATGTTAAATAAAATAAAGTTTAATGGTGTTACTAACCAGTTATCATTCTTTTTTTCTACTTTAACAACCAGCTTCTGCTCATTATCTCTAGCTAAGTTATCAATCAGTAAAATATGACTTAAATAGCCATCAACATCAGTTAATTGTTGTTGAGGTAATTCATAAGCAATAGTGGGTTGGCTGGGATGAAAAGTAGTTATTTCTTTAGATAAAATTGAAACAAAAAATATATAAACAATAAGGAAAAATAATATAGTCAAAAGCGTGGTTGTTTGCCAATATTTAGCGGTAGATTTATTCATACTTTAATATTCCGTTATCAAGAAGCCCTACAATCAGTCATATTGCTTCTACAATACTGCTGACTAATATTAGGTTACATTTTATTTTTATTATTTTATATACGTCTAACGCTTTTTACATGTTATTAGCATTTTTATACACGTTTTTATACATATGAGTAACTTAATCGGGTCGCCATCATATCCACACTCGTTGATTTTATCAAGCCGTTACGGGCTTTCAACTATAATATTAGGGCTTTTAACTATCATGTTATGAATGGGTAGCGTGAGACTTAAAAAGAAACTTTATACTAACGAGTGTAACTAATGCATACAATATATATACAGATTGATAATAAAACTGAGTAACATACATTTATTTTTTATGCTCAATGATAGCGTCAAGGCTGTACTTAAAATTTATTTTCGGTTACCCTACGGCGAAATTTTATTGCTAGTTGTTAACGCTTAAGTAACGAGATACTCAAACGATACTCAAAGGTTAATGGCTGAAAAGATAATATTAACCAATTAATTTAATTGCCAAAATAATTTAATTCAAGTGACACTTCGTATGTGCCACCACTGAACAAAGGAAAATACATGCCTGTTATTACGCTTCCCGATGGTAGTCAACGCACTTTTGAACAAGCTGTCTCTGTTATGGCGGTTGCCTTAGATATCGGTCCTGGTTTAGCAAAAGCCACCATTGCGGGTCGCATTAACGGTGAGTTAGTCGATGCTTGTGAATTAATTAAAGAAGATGCAGCGTTACAACTTATCACCAGTAAAGATGCGGAAGGCCTTGAGATCATTCGTCACTCGTGTGCGCACTTATTAGGCCATGCTATTAAGCAGCTATATCCAAACGTTAAAATGGCGATTGGCCCAACGATTGATAATGGTTTTTATTATGATATTGACCTTGAAGAGTCAATTACGGAAGACGATTTAGTTAAACTTGAAAAACGTATGACTGAATTAGCCCGTACCGGCTATGAAGTGATTAAAAAAACAGGCTCATGGCAAGACGCTTACGATGCGTTTACTGAACGTGGTGAAAGCTACAAATTACAAATTCTTGATGAAAATATCGAGAAAACAGATACACCTGCTTTATACCATCATCAAGAATATGTTGATATGTGTCGTGGTCCTCATGTACCGAGCATGCGTCATTGTCATCATTTTAAATTAATGAAAGTAGCCGGCGCTTATTGGCGTGGTAATTCAGATAATAAAATGTTGCAGCGTATTTACGGCACAGCATGGGCGGATAAAAAACAACTTAAAGCCTATATTGTTCGTTTAGCAGAAGCTGAAAAACGTGATCACCGTAAAATTGGTAAAACATTAGATTTATTTCATTGGCAAGAAGAAGCGCCAGGCATGGTGTTCTGGCATAACGATGGTTGGACGATTTATACTGAGTTAGAAAAGTTTATTCGTGAAAAATTACGCGAATACGATTACGACGAAGTTAAAGCACCGATGATGATGGACCGAAGTCTTTGGGAAAAATCAGGTCATTGGGATAAATATGCTGATGGCATGTTTACCACTGAATCTGAAAAGCGTGAATACGCAATAAAACCGATGAACTGCCCAGGGCACGTACAAATATTCAACCAAGGGTTGAAATCTTACCGTGACTTACCTTTGCGTATTGCTGAGTTTGGCTGTTGTCATCGTAATGAACCTTCAGGCTCTTTACATGGTTTGATGCGCGTACGTGGTTTTACTCAAGATGACGCGCATATTTTCTGCATGGAATCGCAAGTGCAAGCCGAAGTCACCAAATGTATTGAAATGGTTTACGACGTATATGGCTCATTTGGTTTTGAAGATATCATCGTTAAACTATCCACTCGACCTGAAAGTCGCATTGGTAGTGATGAAATTTGGGATAAAGCGGAAGCCGGTTTGGCAAAAGCATTAACCGATAGTGACATCGCTTTTGAGTATTTACCCGGCGAAGGGGCTTTTTATGGCCCTAAAATTGAATTTACCTTAATGGATTGTTTGGGACGTGCTTGGCAATGTGGTACTGTGCAACTCGATTTTGCACTGCCAGAGCGTTTAGGCGCAACTTATGTCGGTGAAAACAACGAAAGATACATTCCGGTCATGATCCATCGTGCCATTTTAGGTTCACTTGAACGTTTTATTGGTATTTTGATCGAAGAGTATTCTGGAAAATTTCCAACTTGGTTATCGCCAATTCAAGCAACTGTGATGAATATTACTGATAAACAAGGTCAATATTGTGAAAAAGTTGTAAAAAAACTAAAAGAAAGTGGATTTAGAGCAAAACTAGACTTGAGAAATGAGAAAATAGGCTTTAAAATCCGCGAGCATACTTTAAAGCGTGTTCCGTATTTGTTAGTCGTCGGTGATAAAGAAATGGAAACTGGCGAAATTGCAGTACGAACGCGAAGTGGTGAAGATTTAGGAACAATGTCGGTTGACGACTTTATTGCTAAATTATCTGATGAAGTGAAAACTCGTCGCTAAACACTTTGTAAAACGAACACGTATATTATTATTTTATCCAAGTAAGCTAATACTAGCGCTTACTTGGTAACAACGTTCTTTGGAGGAACATGGCTATTAAAGGTGGACAACGTGGCGGGCAAAAAGAGCCGGCGCATCGTTTAAATGAGTTAATCACAGGTATTCTAGGCAATGAAGTTCGTTTAATTAAATATGACGGCGAACCAGGTGGCATAGTTTCATTCGATGAAGCTATGGACCAAGCGGAGGACGCAGGTGTAGATCTTGTAGAAATCAGCCCAACAGCAAAACCTCCTGTTTGTCGAGTTATGGATTACGGTAAGTTTATCTATGAGAAGGCTAAAGAGCAGAAAGAGCAACGTAAAAACCAGAAACAAATACAGGTTAAGGAAATTAAATTCCGACCTGGTACAGATGAAGGCGATTATCAGGTAAAGCTACGCAACCTGAAACGCTTTTTAGAAGGCGGCGACAAGGTCAAGGTAACATTACGTTTCCGTGGCCGTGAAATGGCCCACCAAGAGCTTGGTCTTGAAATTTTAACTCGTGTTAAAAACGATTTAGAAGAATTGACCGTAGTTGAGTTCTTCCCTCGTAGAGCGGAAGGGCGTCAAATGGTGATGGTTCTAGCCCCTAAAAAATAGATAATACCCGGTTTGCAAGTAGCTCAATGTTTTTCGAAATATTGAGCTCACCGCTATTATCTTTAAGCTGGTAAACAAGGCCTACAAGCAGAGTTCGACATCTTAGCTTAACCGCTAAGCACTGAGAAACCCTCGCCTAGTTTACTTTATATTTGGCATAACAATGCGGAGTTATTAACATGCCTAAAATGAAAACCAATAAAGGTGCTGCAAAGCGCTTTAAACAGACAGCCACAGGCTATAAATTTAAACAAGCCGGTCTTCGTCATATTTTGACTAAACGCCGTACTAAAGTTAAACGTCATCTTCGTGCGAAATGCATGATTTCGGCAGCTGACATTAAGTCAGTTAAAAAACTTTTACGTCACGGTTAATAGGAGAAATAGAAAATGGCAAGAGTAAAACGTGGTGTACAAGCGCGTGCACGTCACAAGAAGGTTCTAAAGCAAGCTAAAGGTTACTACGGTGCTCGTAGTCGCGTTTATCGTGTTGCTTACCAAGCTGTAACTAAAGCTGGCCAATACGCATACCGTGACCGTCGTCAACGTAAGCGTCAATTCCGTCAACTTTGGATTGCTCGTATTAACGCAGCAGCTCGTCAAAATGGTTTATCTTACAGCCGTTTCATTAATGGTCTTAAAAAGGCTTCTATTGAAATCGATCGTAAGATCCTAGCTGACATTGCAGTATACGACAAAGCAGCTTTCACATTCTTAGTTGAAAAAGCGCAAGCTTCTTTAGCATAGTTTGAGATAATAGCTCTGAGAAAAGGACGCCCTAGGCGTCCTTTTCTTTTTTTAATTTTTAAAAAATTGACTAAAAAGTCAAGAAAGTTGAATCGTTAATTAAGCAAATTAAGCGAGTTGAGTACAATATCAAACTGAGCAATAAACTAGCCCAATAGGTATAATACCAATCTCACTAATTATCTGATCATTTTTACTGGTTAAAACAACCAACTACTGCGTTATTTATTTAATAATTAGAACAACTAGTTATTAAAATAAATGCCTTATATTTGGTCATTTTCCCTGCGTATAAAGTAGACCACCTAATTAATGAAATGGGTATAAGTTTGTTTAATTAAAAGTTCATGTTCAATTATAGGAAGTAAAGGTCTTATTATGAGTCTTGCTGATCAAATTTTAGCGGTAAATAATGATTTACCTATTCGCACTGATGTTGCCGTTCATAGCGGTAAAGTTCGTTCTGTTTATTGGTTAACTGAAATCGACAGTCGTCGCTTAATTCAAGAAAAAAATTATGATGTTGCACAAGATACCCCATTAGCGATTATGGTGATCAGTGATCGCATCTCAGCGTTTGATTGTATTTGGCACGGCGAAGGTGGTATGAAAGGTGTTCCTGGTAAAGGCGCAGCATTAAATGCCATTTCTAATCATTGGTTTAAGTTATTTAAAGAGCAAGGGTTAGCTGATAGCCACATTCTTGACATACCGCACCCGTTTGTTTGGATTGTGCAAAAAGCTAAACCTGTGATGATTGAAGCCATATGCCGACAATATATTACCGGTTCAATGTGGCGATCGTATGCTAAAGGCGAGCGCGAATTCTGTGGTATAGAACTAACCGATGGCCTTGAAAAAGACAGTAAGTTGCCGCAATTGCTACAAACGCCATCAACTAAAGGTGTGTTACAAGGCATACCTGGTGTACCTGCAGTAGATGATGTCAATATCACTCGACAAAATATTGAAGATAATTTCGCCGACTTTAATTTTAAATCAGTAGGCGATATCGCTCTGTATGAAAAGTTATTAACCGAAGGTTTTGATGTTATCTCAGATGCATTAGCGAAACTTGATCAAATCTTTGTCGATACTAAGTTTGAGTTTGGCTATGTTAAAGACCGTAAAGGCAATGACAAGCTTATTTATATGGATGAAGTAGGCACACCTGATTCATCACGTATTTGGGACGGCGAGCAGTATCGCGCGGGTAAAATTGTGGAAAACTCTAAAGAGGGCTTTCGTCAATTATTACTTAAGCACTTCCCAGACCCTGATATTCTTCTAAATAAAGACCGCATGACTGAACGTGAAGCACTTGCCCGTGACAATGAGTTACCCGCAGAGGTATTAATGGCAGTTTCAGCAACCTATATCGCGATTGCTGAAAAAATAACGGGTAAAGAAATTGTTTTATCGACCAATCCTAAACAAGAAGTTATCGATATTTTACGCGACGAATATCAACTAATTGACTAACGTTTAGCTTTAGCCTTACATAGCCTCGCAATAGCGGGGCTTTTTTATGCTCAGGACGAGCGGTATGCTGCGCTCACATGGATGTGAAAGAGCAGCGATGCTCAGGACGAGCGGTATGCTGCGCTCACATGGATGTGAAAGAGCAGCGATGCTCAGGACGAGCGGTATGTTGCGATCACATGGATGTGAAAAAGCAGCGATGCTCAGGACGAGCGGTATGCTGCGCTCACATTATTGTTCCTAACCATCTGGGTCATGGCTCCTGCATTACGCTAATGACTTAACTCCTTTTTAAGAGCATAGCTTGATGGCATCAGCACATTGATGTGCAAAATAACGATGGTGAGTATTTATATTTTTCGCCTTTGCCAATGTCAACGTTAAAGCATTCGCCTTTAAATAACATTTAATCAGCCATCTATATTTAATTGTTCGTTTTTGATGCAAAGATAAAGGCTCTGCACCAAAATTGCTCCTTTATATTACTTTAATGCACCGTCCTGGTGCGATTAAATTATCCTCACCTTTCATTTTTAGTCTAATCTTTTGTATTTAAAGTGTTTTTTATTTTGGGTACAAATGGTGCTTAGTGTTATTGAAATAATAAGATTCAAACTTAAATTGACCGTGAATGCACTAAAGGTGATCGAATGAAATTAGTAACAGCAATTATTAAACCCTTCAAAATGGATGATGTCCGCGAAGCGTTAAGTGAAATTGGTATCGAGGGTATGACAGTGACAGAAGTGAAGGGCTTTGGTCGTCAAAAAGGTCATACCGAACTTTATCGTGGCGCAGAATACTCTGTCGACTTCCTCCCTAAAATAAAATTTGAAATTGCGGTTAAGGATGACTTTGTTGAACGGGTTGTTGACACTATTGTTAGCGCTGCTCAAACGGGAAAAATAGGAGACGGCAAAATATTTGTCACCAATATTGAGAACATCACCCGTATTCGTACCGGTGAAGTAGATGATGACGCCATTTAATCAAGCTTTATCGAGCAATAAAAATAAAATTGGCTGTTCAGTCTAAAGCCTAAAATGATTTAAATAGTGGATGTAAAAATGAATAAAATAATTATCGCACTTTTCGCTTTAACTTTTTCTCTACCAAGCTTTGCTGAAGAAGCAAGCCTTAATGGTGCCAATACCGCGTGGATATTAACAGCCACAGCACTGGTATTATTGATGACTTTACCGGGCCTAGCTTTGTTTTATGGCGGCCTAGTGCGTCGAAAAAATATTCTGTCAATTTTGATGCAATGTTTTGCCATTGCTGGCGTTTCATCCATTTTATGGTTTATTGTCGGTTACAGTTTAGCCTTTGGCGAAGGTAATGCATGGATTGGCGACTTTAGTAAAGTGCTGATGGTTGGCATGACCAAAGAAACCCTTGCAGGGGATATTCCTGAAAGCCTATTTATGCTGTTTCAAATGACCTTCGCGGTGATCACACCGGCGCTAATTATTGGTGCTTACGCTGAAAGAATGAAGTTTTCTGCGGTATTGCTGTTTTCAGGGTTATGGTTGTTAGTGGTTTATGCACCGGTTACTCATTGGGTTTGGGGTGGTGGCTGGCTTGCACAAATGGGCGTTTACGATTTTGCCGGTGGTATTGTTGTTCATATTACTGCTGGTGTTGCCGCACTTGTAGCAGCGTTAGTGTTAGGGCCTCGTCACGGCTTCCCAAAAACGCCGATGTTGCCGCATAACCTAACCATGACAGTGACAGGCGCGGGTATGTTGTGGGTTGGTTGGTTTGGTTTTAATGGTGGTAGTGCTCTAGCGGCGAATGGTGATGCAGCAATGGCCATGTTAGTCACGCATTTGTCTGCTTCAGCTGGGGCGCTCACTTGGGCTGCTATCGAGTGGAAAAAGTTTGGTAAAGCCAGTGTACTTGGCGCCGTAACCGGTATGGTTGCAGGCTTAGGTACGATTACACCCGCATCAGGTTTTGTTGGGCCAGGCGGTGCTTTAATTATTGGTGTTTCAGCGGGTGTTGTTTGCTTTTATTCTACGGTTTACATTAAACATAAACTGAAAATTGATGACTCATTAGATGTTTTTCCTGTGCATGGTATTGGCGGTATTTTAGGTACGTTACTTGCGGGTATTTTTTCTTCAACTGAGCTAGGAGCCTTTAGTGGTTTTGGTTACGCTGAGGGTATTAGTACCATGATAGGACAGGTAACCGTGCAGCTAGTTGGTATTGGTGCGACTATTATTTATACCGCGATTGTCTCTTACCTATTATTTAAATTAGTGGCGTTAATGACCAAGGGATTACGTGTGTCGAAAGACCAAGAAATCACCGGGTTAGACATAACTGAACATGACGAAGTGGGTTATAACCTTTAAGCACTAACTATTTAATCTATCATAGGAAAAGGCTGTAACAGGCCTTTTTCTAATATCCCCACCGAGTATATTTTTAATTCCAAACGCCATTATGGTTAAAATCAGTTACTTTTATAAAAGTATAAGTTAAATAGCACTGTTTTTTCTTGAAAAACGTAGATTTACCCTACTTTATCTACGATTTATTGTGTAAAATTATCTATCATTTTATTAATCGAAAAAGTCTAGCTAAAGGCCAATATTAGGCCGATGTTAATGTCCGATATTTTTATACTAAAAAACTATCGGCGCTTTAAACACGCTTTAGAGGAACTCATGAATTTAGACGATATTATATTGCAGGCAGAACAAGCCATTGCGGCGGCGACTGACCCTGCAGAACTTGACCAAGTTCGCGTTAACTTCTTAGGAAAAAAAGGTTTGTTCACTGAACAAATGAAAGGCCTAAGTAAGTTGTCAAAAGAAGAGAAGCCCAAAGCGGGTCAAGTGATTAACATCGCTAAACAGCAAGTGCAAAAGTTGTTAACTGAACGTGGTGAATTGCTACGTGCACAAGTTATTAAGCAACAACTTGCTGCGGAATCTATTGACGTAACCTTGCCAGGTCGTGGTGATGAGTTAGGCGGTTTACACCCGGTTACGCGCACTATAGAGCGTATCGAGAGTTTTTTTGGCGATTTAGGCTTTTCAGTAAAACAAGGACCTGAGGTTGAAGACGACTTTCATAACTTTGATGCCTTAAATATCCCAGAGCATCATCCGGCTCGCCAAGACCACGATACTTTTTACTTTAATCCTAAGTTAGTGCTGCGTACTCAGACCTCTGGCGTGCAAATTCGCACCATGGAAAAAGAACAACCGCCGTTGCGAATTATCTCACCCGGTAAAGTGTATCGTAATGATTATGACCAAACCCATACACCTATGTTTCATCAAGTAGAAGGGCTAATGGTTGATAAAGATGTCAGTTTTACGCATTTAAAAGGTGTTTTACATGACTTTTTACATCACTTTTTTGAAGAAGAAGTAGAAATTCGCTTCCGCCCGTCATATTTCCCCTTTACTGAGCCTTCTGCAGAAGTAGATATCATGGGTAAAAATGGCAAATGGTTAGAAGTATTAGGCTGTGGCATGGTGCATCCCAATGTACTGCGCAGTGTTGGCATTGATCCTGAAGTTTATACCGGTTTTGCCTTTGGTATGGGGGTTGAACGTTTAACCATGTTACGTTACGGCGTCAATGACTTACGTTCATTCTTTGAAAATGATCTTCGCTTCTTAAAACAGTTCAAGTAGGAAAGCCATATAATGAAATTTAGTGAATCTTGGTTACGTGAGTGGGTAAATCCTGCTATATCTTCAGATGAATTAGCACATCAAATTACCATGGCTGGCCTTGAAGTTGACGCCGTAGAACCTGTTGCAGGTGAGTTTAGTGGTGTGTTGATTGGTGAAGTGGTTGAATGCGGCCCGCATCCTGATGCTGATAAACTACAAGTAACAAAAATAAATTTAGGACCTGATTACAATAATGGCGAGCTCGCTGATATTGTTTGTGGTGCTAAAAACTGTCGTTTAGGCTTAAAAGTTGCCGTTGCCACCGTTGGCGCTGTTTTACCGGGCAACTTTAAAATTAAAAAAGCAAAACTGCGTGGCGTAGCATCAAACGGTATGCTGTGTAGTGAGTCAGAAATAGGTTTATCTGAAAGTGCTGACGGCATCATGGAGCTAGCAAGTGATGCGCCGATCGGTATGTGCGTGCGTGAATACCTTGATCTTAACGATGTAACCATAGATGTTGATTTAACTGCGAACCGTGGTGATTGTCTTGGTTTAAAAGGTCTTGCACGCGAAGTAGGCGTATTAAATAGCTTAAGCGTTACTGAGCCAAACATTACGGCCGTTAAGCCCACTATTGACGATACCCTTGCAATTACCTTATCAGCTGAAAAAGCTTGTCCGCGCTATTTAGGGCGAGTTATTAAAAATATTAACATTAAGGCCCAAACGCCTTTATGGATGGTGGAAAAACTTCGTCGTTGTGGCACACGTTCAATTGACCCTGTGGTTGACGTAACTAACTACGTCTTACTAGAGCAAGGCCACCCGATGCATGCTTTTGACTTATCAGCAATCGAGGGTGGTATAAACGTACGTTACGCCAATGAAGGCGAGAAGTTAACCCTGTTAGATGGTAATGAAGTCAGCTTATCACCACAAACACTCGTCATTGCAGACCAAGAAAAAGCACTCGCTATGGCGGGTATTTTTGGTGGTTTAGCTTCAGGTGTTACTAGTGAATCTACAGACATTTTTCTAGAAAGTGCCTTCTTTGCACCTTTAGCTATTTTAGGTAAAGCCCGTCAATATGGTTTACATACTGACGCATCACATCGTTATGAACGCGGTATTGACCCTGAACTACAACGCGATGCGATGGAACGTGCGACTAAGCTTTTACTTGACATTGTCGGTGGTGAAGCAGGTCCAATCGTTGAAGCAGCATCAAAAGAACATATTCCTGCCGAACGAACAGTGATACTTCGTCGGACAAAACTTGATAGTCGTATTGGTCATCACATTGATGATACTAAGGTTAGCGAAATATTAACGCGCCTAGGCTTTACTGTCGCAGAAAAGGGTACAGAGCAAGATAAAGTTTGGACCCTTGTTGTACCCGCATATCGTTTTGACATCAGCATTGAAGTTGACTTAATTGAAGAAGTCGCCCGCATTTTTGGTTACAACAATATTCCCAATGTTTCGCCAAAAGCCACCTTAGCAATGCGCGAGCAAAAAGAAGCTAAGTTACCTTTAAGCAAATTACGTCATGTTTTAGTTAACCGTGGTTACCAAGAAGCGATTACTTATAGCTTTGTTGATCCAAAGGTACAAGCGCAGCTTCATCCTGGTCAGGCCACTATGACCTTACCACATCCTATTTCATCTGAAATGTCAGAAATGCGGGTGAGTTTATGGACAGGATTATTGCAATCAGTTGTCTATAATCAAAATCGTCAACAACACCGTGTGCGTTTATTTGAAACAGGTTTACGTTTTATTCCGGATGAAAGTGTTGAAAATGGTGTGCGCCAAGAGAATATGATCGCCGGTGTGCTTAGTGGTCAACGCAGCGAAGAGCATTGGGATATTGAAAAAGCAGCAACAGATTTTTACGATATTAAATCTGACGTTGAAGCCTTGCTTGGTTTAACGAGCGACGAAAGTGCATTTGTATTTTCAAAGGCTGAAGTAGAGGCTTTACACCCAGGACAAACTGCCGCTATTCACAAAAATGGTGTGCTGGTTGGGCATGTTGGAGCCTTACATCCTGAATTAGAACGGAAATTAGGCCTTAACGGTCGGACATTAGTTTTTGAACTTTTATTGTCTGAAATTTGTACACAGAATATACCGCAATCGCGCGACATATCTCGCTTTCCGGCCAATCGACGCGATATTTCTGTAGTGATTGAAGAGCAAGTTAGTGCAAATAAAGTACTACAACTTATTGAAAAGGTTGGCGGAAATTATTTAGTTGATCTAAACTTGTTCGATGTATACCGAGGTAATGGTATTGACTCTGGTTTTAAGAGCTTAGCAATAGCAATGATATTGCAAGACAATAATAAAACCTTAGAAGAAAAGGATATCACTGACGTGGTTAACCGTGTGGTTGACACCTTGAAAATTGAACTAAATGCATCTCTGAGGGATTGAATAATGGCGCTAACAAAAGCAGAAGTAGCAGAACATTTATTTGAAAAAGTTGGGCTGAGTAAGCGCGACGCAAAAGATATGGTTGAAGTGTTTTTCGAAGAAGTTCGTGAAACACTCGAAGCAGGCGAGCAAGTGAAATTGTCTGGTTTTGGGAACTTTGACCTTAGAGTGAAAAATGAACGTCCTGGACGTAACCCTAAAACGGGTGAAGATATTCCAATTTTAGCACGTAAAGTGGTGACGTTCCGCCCAGGTCAAAAACTTAAAAGTCGTGTTGAAAACGGTAACGGCGAATAAGTTAGCAAGTCAGTTTTGCATTAGTATCCTATAAAATACCGTATAAAAAAGGTTGCTTTGGCAACCTTTTTTATTGTGAAAAAAATAGCGCTTCTTTCAAATATGACTTTAAATAAGCGTAGTTTTCTTGCTTTTAAAAGTACGTTTAATAGTGAGTAGCATTAACTCTTTCAATAATAATGCGCCAATCGCCAGTGTTGCACCGGTAGCAATAGCATTTAATTCAAGTGGAATAGCCATAGAAAAATGCTCTGCAGTCCCACGAGCAATTTCTTGATCTAAATGCCAAATGAATTGATAAACGCTATGGAGATAATCTGCTTGGGTAATTTGCGTTAAATGACTGACTAGGTATTCAACACGAGCGGACAAACGCTCAATGAGCTCACCTGTGCTGATAATAGACGCTTCAGTATTGTCTTTGTAACTTGTAATCATGGTGATTAGACTGCCATCAAAGTGTTGTTGAGCGATGTTCTCAAATTGGCTTAATTGCGAGCTAGCTTCAGTTAATTGGCCAGCGAGTCGCTGTTGATATTGCTGCATAAACTCAGGCAGTTGCACGCCTAATATAAAAGTAAGCGTGAAAAAACAACGATCAATAACATTGTTAATTAAGGCAAACATAATGGCTAGTTACCCTGTTAGTAGAATAGCCTCACGTTAGCACAACTTCTGACAAAGTTCATCGGCAATATAATGTTAATTCAAAAGTCAGGTTTTTCAGATATTCGTACAGAATCAATGTTAATATACTGACCATCAAAGCAGTTGATTTTGACTGAAATTCAATTGGAAATTACTAGCGATTATGCGCAGATCCTCTCATCAACCCGATCATGAAGTCACCACCTTTAATTGGCGTGTTGTTAAACTTTTACTGCCCTATTTATTTGAATTTAAAGCACGTATCTTTTTAGCCTTAGCCTGCTTAGTGCTAACAAAAGTTGCCAGTGTTTATTTACCTTTTATTCTTAAAGATATTGTTGATATTTTAGATAACCAAGAAGAAAACCGAGTTTATTTAGTCCCCTTTGCGCTAGTGGGTGCTTATGGCTTGGTAAGACTAACCACGGTTATATTTGCAGAAATTCGCGATACTTTATTCGGCCGAGTAACTGAACGGGCGATCCGCAGAATTGGCTTAAAGGTTTTTCAGCACCTACATAAGCTAGATTTAGACTTTCATTTAAATCGCCAAACCGGTGGATTATCGCGTGATATTGACCGTGGTACCTCGGGTATTAATTTTTTAATGCGCTTTATGGTTTTTAATATTATCCCCACCTTAATTGAAATTATCATGGTGGTGGGTATTTTGTTCTTTAATTATGGCATTTGGTTTGCGCTAATTACCCTATCTTCTATTGTGTTCTATGTGGTGTATTCTGTTTATGCGACAGATTGGCGCACACGTTTTATACGCGAAGCCAACAAGGCAGACTCATCAAGTAATACCCGTGCTATCGACAGTTTACTTAATTATGAAACGGTAAAATACTTTACCAATGAAGATTTTGAAGCAAAAGCATACGACAGCCAATTAGCGACTTGGGAACAGGCGAAAATGAAGAATCGCTTATCTTTATTTGCCTTAAACGGTGGCCAAGCCCTTATTATCTCTTTTTCGATGACCGCTATGTTGGCATTAGCAGCATACGAAGTTACTTATGGAAAAATGACCTTAGGTGATTTTGTGCTGATCAACGCTTTCATGATGCAACTTTTTATCCCGCTGAACTTTTTAGGCTTTGTTTATCGCGAAATTAGAGGCTCATTGGCCAACATTGAGCATATGTTTGACCTGATGCTAAAGAAACCAAAAGTAGAAGACAATGACGATGCAGACACTTTGATCCTATCTGATGCGGAAATTAAATTTACAGATGTATCGTTTGCCTATGATATAAAACGACCCATCATCAAAAATATATCATTTACTATCAAGTCAGGACAAAAAGTGGCGGTAGTTGGTGAAAGTGGATCAGGCAAATCTACCTTAGTTAAGTTACTGTTTAGGTTTTACGATTGTGACAGTGGCAAAATAACCATTGATGGGCAAAATATACGTCAAGTAACTCAGCACTCGCTGAGAAAAAATATTGGTATTGTGCCACAAGATACCGTGTTATTTAACGATACACTTTTTGCCAATGTTAATTATGGTGCACCTGAAGCCAATGAAGAAATGGTCAATAAGGCTTTTAAGCTGGCGCATTTATCTGACTTTGTTAGTAGATTACCCGATGGCGCAAAATCTATGGTAGGAGAGCGCGGCTTAAAACTCTCAGGTGGTGAAAAACAACGTGTTGCTATTGCCCGTACTATTTTGAAAAACCCTCGCATTTTGGTGTTTGACGAAGCAACTTCTTCACTTGATAGTCAGTCAGAACAAGCAATACTCAGCGCCATTAAAGAAGTTGCCGAACATAGAACCAGTTTAGTGATCGCCCATCGACTATCCACGATAGTGGACGCTGATAATATTATTGTTATGCAACAAGGTGAAATTGTTGAGCAGGGTACACATCAAGGTTTATTGGTTAAAAAAGGCCATTACCACAAAATGTGGCAACTGCAACAAAGTGATAACAGCTAATAGCCTAGCGGTTGTTGAGCACCAGTAATGGCAGGTTAGTAAGCCAATACCCATATGTAAATAAGTAGAACATTGAGAAAGTTGTTATGAGCACAATAGATGAAGTTGACCAAACCAAACAATGGCTAGAGCAAGTGATTATTGGGCTCAATTTTTGTCCATTCGCAAAAAAAGAGTTTGTTAATCAAACTATTCATTATTTTACTAGCGATAAAGAACAGCTAAAGTCAGCGCTAGTTGAATTTTTATCGCAATGTCACTACTTACATGAGAATCCTGAAATAGAAACGAGTTTATTAATCTATAATCAAGGTTTTAGAGACTTTAATCGCTTTTTAGACTTGGTTGATTATGCCAATGACATTATTGTTGATTATAGTTTTGAAGGCATATTCCAAGTGGCTACCTTTCACCCTGAATATTGCTTTGCTGAGGCTGATTATGACGATGCGGGCAATTTTACCAATCGTTCTCCCTATCCTACCTTACATTTAATTCGTGAACACAGCATGGCAAAAGTGCTCAGTGTCTATAAAAACCCTGAGATTATTCCAGATAATAATATCGCTTTAGCCAAGAAAAAAGGCGCTCACTATTTTAAAACCTTGTTGATGAATATTAAAAACAATGCTTAACCTTTTATAAGGTTAAACACGGTTATCAGCAAGTCAGTTTTAAGGCATAGTTATCTCCTGTAAATTGGTATTTATGCAGTCAAGTTAACTGACTTACCCTATAACCTTGGTAAACTGGATAGGCTGAATGTTAATAACTTTTCTCTGCTTATTCACAGGCAGTGGTGAATTACGATATACTGGTAACAATTAAGACAAGCGTCAATGATACGCTTACTCATTAGGTAATATTTTTGTGGAAAAACTTCCTGTTGAAAACGTTGGTGGTAGTGTCGAAGAAGCTGTAAAAGGTGAATATAACCTTGATGTAGCAACTATATTGAAAGAAGGCTGGCAAATAACCTTAAAATCGCGCATGGCGATTAATTTGGGGCTGTTTACCTGTTTGATGATTGGCATGTTGGTTTCATTGTTAGTGAGCAGCCAGTTAGGTGGCATTGAAGTGGCCATTCAAGATCAAAGATCAGCGACTTTACTTAATATTATCGTTACCTTAGTGGTTTATCCTTTTATCGTCGGCGTTGAAATGATGGGTATTTTCCATTCAGTTGGCTTAAAAACACGACCAAAATTGGTTTTTGGCTTTTTAAAGCGAGGCAGTTGGGTTGCTGTTAGTGCCTTATTAACCTCAACTTTGGTTACCATCGGCTTAACATTATTTTACTTGCCTGGCATATTTTTGGCGGTAGCCTTGTCACTTGCGTTGCCTTTGGTGGTAGAAAAAAAAATGTCACCTATAAAAGCCATTTCAATAAGCATTCAAGCTACGCGTTTTCAATGGTTTAAAATTTTCGCCATTTATTTGATACTGTCTTTGGCTGTACTGATATCAGCTTTACCTGTTGTAATGGCGGGTGAATCTGAACTTAGCTTTATCGCTATAGCATTTTTCCTATTTTGTTTAGCTTATATAGTGCCGTTGTTTTATAACGTAAAGGGAATTTTATACCGAGAAATTTTTGGTTTACAGATGGAAATAGCCGCTGATCAAACCAAGACAATAAATGACACCTTTTCGGCCTGATTACCGTATTTTTTCAGCAAATCAGACTAAAGATAATGGAATAAGGAGCTATTAGCTTGACGATATTTAATAAGCAAAACTTTTTAGGGTTTATTTTTTTAGTTTTGCTGAGTGTAGGGTTAATCGCACCATTTACCTTCTTACCTTTGCCTCAGAGTATACCGACTGAAGAGCCGGTGTCGGTGATACCGAAAACGAAAACGGTTAAGAAGGTCATTAAAATAGTTGAGCAACCGTTACACAAGGTCATTTTACCCGACTTCGCTAAAATTCGTGATGTAAAAGAAAAGAAACGTCGTTTTTTTGCTTTTATTAAACCCGCAGTACAGGCAGAGAATAAAAAAATACTTATTTTGCGTGCCGAAGTGGCACGCTTAATTGCGCAATTAACCTTAGAACAGCCCTTTAGTGCGGAAGAATACACTTTAGTAAGCAGTTTGAGCAAAAAATATAAAGTCAGTGAAAAGTTTTCTCTATTACGACAATTATATGAATTACAGCTTAAAATTGACATTATTCCACTAGCACTTGTTTTAGTGCAAGCGGCCAATGAATCTGCTTGGGGAACCTCTCGCTTTGCTCGAATAGGTTTAAACTTTTTTGGCGTCTGGTGTTATAGGAAAGGTTGTGGCATGGTGCCGGGTAGTCGTAATACCGGTGCTAAGCATGAAGTCGCCGCTTATAGCTCTATTAGTTTAGGTATCGCACGTTATTTACACAATATTAATACTAACGGCGCCTATACGGTATTTAGATCGATTAGAGGCCAATTACGCGATCAAAACCAACCACTAGCGCCAGAAATTCTTGCAACAGGATTAATGCGTTACTCTGAACGTGGGATAGATTACGTGTTGGAATTAACTGATATGATCCGCCATAATCGACATTACTTCGCGTTATATAATAAATAAGCGATAATAAATAAGCGCTATGTCAATGTGCTATTCCTAATTTATTTATAAAAATAAATTTATAAATAAATTCAAATGTACGTCGATTAAAAATTTGCGCTTGAATTGCCTTTAAAAAGTAGACCGTCCTCAGTTTTTTATCAGCAAAAGTAATAACCTCTAAATTAACTGCTGCCTTATTATAATGCCATCACAGGTAACCGTTTGGTATTATTTACCTTGAGGACATTATCGTCATATACTTTTCGCTCTCGGCTGTTAAAGCTTCAGTAATAGTGTGTTTGGCTTGAAGAAAGGGTCGATTTTGCATCAGAGCTCTTGGTAAATCCCTAATACCAATCTCACTAATTATCTGATCATTTTTACTGGTTAAAATAACCTACTACTGCGTTATTTATTTAATAATTAGAACCACTAGTTATTAAATAAATGCCTTATATTTGGCCATTTTTCCTGCGTATAAAGTAGACCACCTAATTAATGAAATGGGTATAATAAATTTCAGCGCATAAGCTAGTTTAAGTTATTAAACAAGAAAAGTTGAACTAGGCGTTTAATGACCCAATTCAACTTTATTTAGGGATGTTTGCTGATATTAATCAACATCAAGTGGTGAAATGTAACCATCGGGTTTTAATGCTAATACATCACAATTAAGCCTATCAATAACATGCTCTGCGGTGTTACCAATTAACGCTGCCGATAAACCGGTACGGCCAATAGTACCCAGAATGACTAATTCGGCATCTAATTCAGCCGCTATGCTTTGAATGATATCTTCCGGTAAACCTTCTTTAATATGGGTGTTTTCCGGCGCAATATTAAAGGCAGTTGCATGTGCTAACATCGCTTTTTGATGATGTTTTAACATCGAGCGATTATAATCGCTGGCATTAAACTCTGGGATTTCTATGGCGATATTAACTGGCGTACCCGGGAATGAGTTAACTAGGTGTAGATTAGCTTTCATGACTTGGGTCAGCTGTTTAGCTTCTGCTGTGATTTTGTTATTAAGTGCTTTATGTTCTTCCTCTTCACTACCAATGTTTAACGCCGCAAGAATATTACCGTTATCAGGCCACAAATGCTCTTTCACGAGTAAAACAGGACAAGGACATTTACGCAGAATATGCCAATCGGTAGGAGTAAATATGACAGATTTAAATTTGTCGTGTTGATGAGTACCTTTAATGACAATGTCATAACCATTATCGAGTACTTGAGCAATAATTTGCTCAAAGGGACGGTTATGCCATATAACCCGACAATCGATAGAAATTCCGCTTAAATCAAGGTCAGCGAGTAAAGACTCTAGCCATTGAGTGCGATCATTAATAACTGATTTTCGCATGGCTTCACGCTCATCACTTGACAGCATGGTGGTCATTTCATAAGAAAAATCATAGATGGTCAAAAATGCGGTAATGCTAGCACCTGTTTTACGCGCTAATTCTATCGCCCGGTTTACCGCTTTTTGCTCTTCTGTTGTTGGGTCAACAATCGCGAGTATTTTTTGATACTTTTCCATAGCTAATTCCTTTATCAATTGTCTACTAGTGTTATAACAATAGTCTACTTTCAAGCAACAATAGTTGTTTTAAATCACATTATTATGCTGTCGACGATAAATAATATTTCACGCTAAGCATAGCGTGAAATACCTTAATAAGGCAATGTAGAAAAGCTGGTGTTAGCGTTACATTAAAGTGCGGCGCATTCGTTTAATTTATCGAAACTTAGAATCGTAATGAGTTTACCATCAACTGTAATTAAACCATTTTTATGAAAGCGGTTAAGCAAGCGGCTGATAGTCTCAACCGTTAAACCAATATAGTTACCAATATCACTGCGGGTCATAGATAAACGAAATTCAGATGGAGATAATCCACGGGCATGGTAACGAATACTTAAGGTACTGATAAATGTTGCTAGTCGTTGCTCGGCATTTTTACGATTAAGTAATGTTAGCATTTCTTGATCTTCACGGATCTCAGTACTCATCATACGCAAAATTTGTTTTTTTAATTTTGGCATGCTGTTCGATAAATGATCGAGCGTATTGTAAGGGATCTCACAAACCATTGAGGTTTCTAGCGCTTTAGCGAAACTTGGATGCTGAGCATCGGCAATAGCATCAAAGCCAAGTAAATCACCCGCTAAATGAAAGCCAGTAATTTGTTCTTCACCGTGTTTATTAATGGTGTAGGTCTTAAATGTGCCCGAACGGATGGCGTAAAGCGCATGCATAGGTTGACCGTCGTTAAATATTTGCTCGCCTTTATGGATCGGCAGCTTACGGTCGATAATATTATCTAACGTTTCTAACTCTTTATCATTGAGAGAAAAAGGTAAACATAATTCACTAAGACTACAGTTTTGGCAGTGAATATGTTGATGAACAGTGCATGATTTATAACTCATAAGATCCTTTAAAATTTGTCATGATGTTGTCATGATGTTTCCATGATTTTTTATATATATAAGGTCTATATCAGACACGTTATATATATAAAACGAGTATAGTATAGATGCCGTATGAAATCACTAGGCTGGCTGCCGTCTTTCTAAATAGTGTATGACTCAATAATGATTTAATACTTATGGTGCCCAGTGATACTGAAAGTAAGGCAGGTAAGGTGCCTAGTCCAAAGAAAAACATAATCAAGGCACCATCAAGGGGATCGGCACTAGCCAATGCCCAAGTTAGTGTAGAATATACCAAGCCACAAGGTAACCAGCCCCATAGTGCGCCTAAAGCGAAAGCACTTTGTACGTTTTTAATGGGAATAAATTTTTTAGTCTGTGGTGCTATGTACCGCCAAATACTTTTGCCTAAATGTTCGACGCGGCTTAACCACATAAACCACTGGCCTAAATATAAACCTAACAAGATAAGAAAAACACCCGCGATAGTTTTTAACAGTGAAACAGGTACACCGATATTTTTGGTCGCCATTGAGCTGGTGAATGCGACAAGAGCGCCAATAAGACTATAAGAGGCGATACGACCAAAGTTATAGGCCAATATAATTGCGTATTTTTTATGCCGAGAGGTATCAGAAATCGCCGTCGTCAACATGGTGCTGATACCACCACACATTACTATACAATGGCCTGAGCCTAATAATCCGATGACAAATGCGGAGAAATAATCAAGGCTCATAGACTATTTTTTTTGACCTGTGGGTCTGCTGGCTCTTGTGAGGTGTTTGTTTTGTCTATCTGTTTTTTTATTGGCGCAGCATTATTGCTTTGATGAATGCTTTGTTTATCATTATCATCTTCAAATAAAATGCTCATGCCTTGCTTTTCTAAATCATCAAATTGCTCAGTTTTTACCGCCCAAAAAAAGAGATAAATACCAATAGCGGTAAGTAAAATAGCAATGGGAATTAATACGTATATCACACTCATTTTTTTAATAACCTTAAAGAATTACTTACCACTAGTATTGAACTGGCCGACATACCAATGACTGCCATATATGGCGCTATATAGCCCATAACCGCTAATGGCAATACAATGGCATTATAACTAAAAGCCCAAAGGTAATTTTGCTTTATAATTCGCGCAGTACTTAAGGATACCTGTCGCAGTGTTTGCACACCTTTGAGTTTATTGTTCAGTAATATCACATCCGCACCGCTTTTAGCAATATCAGTACCACTACCCATGGCAATGGACAAATGCGCCGCACCCAATACAGGGGTATCGTTGACGCCATCACCTATCATAGCTACAGCATGTGAAGCTTGCTGTAGTTTAATCGCGTTGACTTTGTCTTGTGCAGATAAATCTGCTTGCACGCTATTAAGGTGCAGTTTTGCTTGTAATTTATCACAGCCTTGTTGATGATCACCCGATAACATGACAGTTTTAATGTTTTCATGATGTAAAAAATCAATTAAGGCTTTAGCATCTTCACGCAGGCCATCATGTAAATAAAATTCAGCCACTAAGTTATCATCTTGCATTAATACGCACTGCGCACTGTGCGCACTGTGCGCACTGTTGTCATTATTACTGAGTAGCCATGAGTTTTTACCAATTCTGTAATACTGGTGATTAACCTCACCAGAAATACCAGCACCTGGCGCAACCACCACTTGAGTTGTTGTTTGGCTAAAATCACGAAACTGGCTAAAGGCTTTTGCTAGGGGGTGAGCAGAGTGTGCCTCTAACGCCGCCGCAATAGCCAACACTTGTTGTTGTCCATCTGGAGCATTTTTATCTGCAAATGCGCCATAAGTTTTGACTGCGGTAATGGTAAATTCACCCGTTGTTAAGGTGCCGGTTTTATCAAAAGCCATCACCTCAATTTCAGGCATAGTTTCTAGCACATGTGCTGATTTAATCATGATCCCTTCACGGTTAAGGCGAGTGGTTGCACAAGTTAATGCCGTAGGTGTTGCTAATGACAGAGCACAGGGACAAGTTACCACTAGAACAGACAAGGTGATCCAAAACGCTTCTGCTGGTTGATGTTGAGACCAATATATTGCGGTAGCAATGGCAACAACTAGGATAAGAGCCACAAAATATTGGGCAATTTTATCTGACAATTGCGCCAATTTAGGTTTATGGCTTTGGGCACTTTCACTTAAGCGAATTAATTGGCTTAAAAATGATTCTTGGTTACTGTGGTTAACTTTTGCTGTTAAGTTACCATCACCATTTATGGTGCCGGCATAAAGATTATCTAGCGTGGTTTTATGCAACGGCAGTTGTTCACCAGAGAGCATGGCTTCATTGATTTGGCTAGTGCCCGTTATTATTTCGCAATCTGCGGGTATGGTTTCACCGGGTTTTATTAAAATAATATCATCCGCTTTTAAATGTGTTGCTGAGATAAAGCTTTCAATGCCCTGTTCAATTTTAGTGGCGGTCATCGGCATTAATTTTAATAAATTTGCCGAGATGTCAGCAGCGCGGCTGCGGGCCCTAAACTCTAGAAATTTACCAATTAGTAATAAAAAGGTAAACATGGAAACAGACTCGAAATACACTTCACCTTGCTGGGTAAATGTAGCCCAAACGCTAGCAAGAAAAGCCAGGCTAATCGCAATAGAGACAGGTACATCCATTGAAAGTTGTCGCGCTTTCAAGGCAAAAAAAGCACTTTTATAAAACGGAAAGGCGCCATAGCTAACAATGGGTAGGGTTAAGAAAAGGCTGGCCCAGCGCAAATACTGTACATTGTACTCAGCCATATCGGCAAAAGCACCAAAGTATAAACCAAACGCTATCATCATGACTTGCATCATTAAAATGCCTGAAATGCCTAAGCGTTTAATAAAGTTTTTTGCTTGTTTTTTATTGGCCTTTTCAGCTGTACTGGCTTTAAAGGGAAGGGCGTGATAGCCAATTTTATCAATTAAACTCAGTATCTCACTGAGTTTAACTTGGCTCTCTTGCCACTGGACTGTTGCCCTTTGTGTCGTGGCGTTAACATTAATTTTATTAATGCCATCAAGTTTTCTGATTTGCATTTCTATTAACCAAGCACATGCTGAGCAACTTATACCTTCAATGGTTAATATAGTTTCTTTAAAACCATCATGATAATAAGCAAACTCGTTTTGTAAGCTTTCATCATCAAGCACTTTATTGCGTTGCAGTTGTTCAGGTATTAATACTTCGCCTTTTTGTGCTGGCGCACTGCGAAAACGGTAATAGTCAGTTAAATTGTTGTCGACAATAGTTTGTGCTACCGCTTGGCAACCTATGCAGCACATAGGTTGGTTAATATTTTCAATACTCGTGGTTAAATTAATGCCATTGGGTACGGGCTCACCGCAATGAAAACAGTCTAGGTTCATTAAGCTTGGCTCATTAATTTGCTTGGGCT
The DNA here is from genome assembly GCF_014076985.1 of Colwellia sp. MB3u-8. NCBI lineage: Bacteria > Pseudomonadati > Pseudomonadota > Gammaproteobacteria > Alteromonadales > Colwelliaceae > Colwellia > Colwellia sp. MB3u-8. The sequence continues at coordinate 16,651 of NZ_JACGVA010000038.1, read as the reverse complement.
GTGTCCGGTGTTATCGCAATAAAATCGGATTGAGGTAGGGTGATCTCGGCTTGAATTTTCCAGTGATTTTCAAACGGGGTGATGGTTACCTGCCATTTACCGGCCACATTTTTATCAGCTTCAAAAAGGTGGCTAAAGTCACCGTTGCCATCAGGCGTTAATACTAAAGAGAAATCTCTATCCGCTAGGGTTGGGTGGTAAAAATTGACATTAAGTAAGGGAAATTCTTTTTCGATACCCGTTGGACGAATAATAAGCTGATCGTCAACAAGTTTTAAACCAAAACTCATACCCAGTTTCTGCGCTTGTTTAATTTTACCCAATTCAAGGTTAATCGCTTTGCCTTTTTTATAATAATCACCGACAACAAGTGTATCAGGATTAGTATTGGCAATAATGAAGGTGACAATGCCAGCAACTACTGCTGTAAAAGGCAATATAAATACAAACCATGCCCAAGGTTCTCGGTACCAAGATGTTTTCATGAAAATTTCTTCTATGCTAAGAGAATAAGTATTATACGACTATTCTTAAGTGGTAACTATTAAAAAAATGCTAATTTAGTGAACTTTCATATTCGGATAAATAAAAAAGCCTTGGCAAATTAAACCACCAAGGCTTTGTTTTTAATGCTTATTTTAAGGTTCTACTCTTGCGATAAGCTATAGATATAAGCACTGATGACATGAATTTTTTGTTCACCTAGGATTTTATCCCAAGCCGGCATTACGCCAGCACGACCATTAGCAATTGACATTTCAACAGCACGCGGTGAACCACCATATAACCAAATATTATCTGTTAAGTTAGGCGCACCTAATGCAATACCCATTGCATCACTACCTTTGCCTTCGCTACCGTGACAAGCCGCACACATGGCAAATTTAACTTTACCCGCTTCTGCTGCTTTTGTGTCAACTTCACGACCACTTAAACTCAAAACATAGGCGGTAACTTCTTTAACACCTTGTTCGCCGCCTAATGCTGCACTCCAAGCTATCATGCCATTTGCCTTACGGCCATGGATGAGAGTAGCTTTGATCATTTCAGGTGAGCCACCGTATAACCAATCTTTATCAGCTAGATTAGGAAAACCAGTAGCACCACGCGCATCAGAACCATGACACTGAGAACAGTTTTGTAAATACAAGCGTTGTCCGACTTTACGTGCAGACGTTGCTTCATCATCATTAGCGGTAGCTAAGTCAATAATTTTACGCTCTGCATAGGCATCAAAAATAGGGCCATATTTTTCACCTGCAGCAGCAATTTCTCGGTCGTACTGTACTAACATGCCCGCTGCTTTCGCATTAGCAATGCTTGCTTTTGATTCTGATAAATTTAAAATGCCTTGGTTAGAGCTCTTCCAGCCTAATAGGCCTTGAAAGTTACCTAAACCTGGATAAAGCAGTAAATAGCCAAAACCCCAGATAATGGTTAATAAGAAGAAGGTACTCCACCATTTCGGTAATGGGTTGTTCAATTCTTCAATACCGTCAAAGACATGACCCGTAGGCTCACCTTCTTCAACGTCTGCAAAGTTCTTTAAGCAATAGTTCAATAATAGATAACAACCCACTAATGTACCCAAGGTAAGAACGGTAATCCAAATACTCCAGAAGCTAGACATTGTTATTAGTCTCCTGTTTGTTATTTTTGTCAGAGTGCTTTAATTCAGTTTCAGTATCTTCTTCAAAAATTGAATTTGCCGCTTCATCAAACGCTGATTTGCGTTTTTTTGAATACGACCAAACCACAATGACAATAAATAATGCCAATATTAATAGGGCAACTAGCCCTCTAAGCGTGCCGTAGTCTATAGTTATCATTTCAGTGCATGACCTAGAGATTGTAAATAGGCAATCAACGCTGTCATCTCGGTTTTACCTGCAACAGAGTTTTTTGCATTAGCAAGTTCAGCTTCAGAGTAAAGCGGAATAGCATTACCTTGCTCGTCTTTATGGCTACGATTACGGGTTAAGAAATTAAATGTTGATAATTTCTTCTCCGTTAATTCGCCGTCAAGCTTAGTTTCAGCTAACCATTTAAACGAAGGCATATTTGACTCAGGTACAACTGAACGAGGGTCAAGTAAATGCGCAAGATGCCAATCGTCGCTGTAACGACCACCAACACGTGCTAAATCAGGGCCTGTTCGTTTAGAACCCCATAAAAATGGATGTTCCCATACGCCTTCACCAGCAACAGAGTAGTGACCGTAACGCTCAGTTTCAGCACGAAAAGGGCGTATCATTTGGCTGTGACAAACATTGCAACCTTCGCGGATATAAATATCACGACCTTCCATCTCTAAAGCGGTATAAGGTCTTAGGTTATCAACCGGTGTTGTGGTGGCTTTTTGAAAGAACAACGGCGTAATTTCAACTAAACCACCTATGCTGATTGCAAGAATAGTAAAAATAGCGAACAGACCAACATTTTTTTCAAATTTTTCATGTTTATTTTTCATTGTCGGCTCCCTAACTTATTTCAAGTGGCTTAAGACTATTGTCTTTAGCATAGATTGTTTTGTACATGTTATAAGCCATCAATAAGAAACCAACAACAACCAATACACCACCAACAAAACGCATAAAGTAGAAAGGTTTAGAGGCAACTAAACTTTCAACAAAGCTGTAAGTTAACGTACCATCAGTGTTAACAGCCCTCCACATTAACCCTTGCATGACACCTGAAATCCACATAGCTACTATGTACAAAACGATACCTGATGTGTGTAACCAAAAATGCACGTTGATCAATCTAGTACTGTACATGCGACCTTGATTAAATAACACGGGAATTAAGTGGTACATAGCGCCAATTGTCACCATAGCAACCCAACCTAAAGCACCCGAATGTACATGACCTATAGTCCAATCTGTGTAATGAGATAATGCATTCACCGATTTAATCGCCATCATAGGGCCTTCAAAGGTAGACATACCGTAAAAGGACAATGAAACAATTAAGAAGCGCAAAATAGGGTCGTAGCGAAGTTTATGCCACGCACCAGAAAGCGTCATAATGCCGTTAATCATACCACCCCAAGAAGGTAAGAATAATACGATTGACATCACCATACCTACTGACTGAGCCCAATCAGGTAATGCAGTGTAATGTAAATGATGAGGACCTGCCCAAATGTACAATGAAATTAATGCCCAAAAATGAACAATTGACAAACGGTAAGAATAAACTGGACGTTCAGCTTGTTTTGGTACGAAGTAATACATCATACCCAAGAAACCAGCTGTCAGTAAGAAGCCTACGGCATTGTGTCCATACCACCACTGCATCATAGCATCGATAGCGCCAGAATATATTGAGTAGGACTTAAACATCGACACCGGAATAACCATGCTATTTCCGATGTGCAACACGGCTACCGTGAGAATAAAACCACCAAAAAACCAGTTTGCAACATAGATGTGAGATGTCTTACGTTTGACTAAGGTGCCAAAAAACACAATGGCGTAACTAATCCAGACCACAGCAATTAAAATGTCAATCGGCCATTCTAATTCGGCATACTCCTTACTTGAAGTATAACCCATAGGTAAAGTGATAATGGCAAGCACGATAACAGCTTGCCAACCCCAAAAGGTAAAGGCGACTAATTTTCCACCAAACAAAACTGATTTACAGGTGCGCTGAACAACATAATATGAAGTAGCGAAGAGTGCACTGGTGCCAAAAGCAAAAATTACCACATTGGTATGCAGTGGACGAAGACGAGAATAGGTTAGCCAAGGTGTTTCAAAATTTAGTGCAGGCCAAATTAATTGCGCGGCAATAAGTACACCTAATGCAGTACCAAAGATCCCCCAAATAACTGTCATTACGGTGAATTGACGCACCACATTGAAGTTATATGACGGATGTTCAAGCGTTGTTGTCATTTTTATTGTTCCGTTACTAAGTTAAATTTTGCATTTTTCATGAAAAACTTTCAGTAAAAAATAAACTTTTTCATGAAAAATGCTGAGAAGCTACGTAATTTTGTAATTTTACCTTTCGCCTATGCCATAAATCAACCGTAAATCTTGATTTAAATCAACAAAAAAAGTCTGTTGCTGCAATATTGTTCAATAAGTTAATAAGCAAGTGCTGATTAATCTTTTTACTCGTTTTCTTATTAGTTTTTTACTAGTAAAAGAAGACCATTTGAAATGGGCTAATTTAGCAGGAAAACGAATCAAGCCATGGTTGATATTTACACGATTAAATTAAAGATAAATGGTGGCAACTCAATAATATTTGGCAGATAGGTTTGGCAAACATCGAAGAGCTAACTACATGATACGCTTTTTAAACTATTTAACACTAGTCGCTGGGTTTAATTTAGAAAGTATCTGATTGAACATTTTCTGTTAAAAAATAAAAAAATCACCAAGGCAACTTTAATACCAAGGAAACTTTAATATTAGTTAAGCCCATGTTGTTATTTTGTCATTGACCTTTACTTTAATTACTAAGCATTACGGGGTTAATCTTGTGTAAGATCATAGCAAAAGTGAACTCTGCGTTTTTTGTTGAAAATCTGCTATGACGTATTAAATACAAGCCAATAAAAAAGTGATAAATATCACCAAGGTTTGTGTATCATGACCGACAAATATCTTTCTTTTATAGCATTTAATGAATATTTCCAAAAAATTAGCGCAAGGCATTTTATTAATAGGGTTAGCCATTCTATTGACCGCTTGTAGTCCCCAAGAAAAGGTTAACCCAACAGTGGGTGTTCAGAGCGTGCGCACCGCACAGTGCATTGCTCAGCAAAGCCAATGTCAATTCGACTTAGCAGGAGGGCGAGTTCAAGTCCTATTTACTGTTGATAGAATAGTTGCTGAGCAGGCATTTAATATGGTGTTGAATTATCAAGGTGCACAAGCACTGACCAGCGTTAGTGGTTATCTTGAAGGTGTTAACATGTATATGGGGAAAATACCTTTGTTTATTGAAGAGGATTTTCCAAACAATAGAATAAATAACAAAAAGTTAGACAATTTAACACCAGAGCAAATCGATATAACTCAGTTAAAGATAGAGAGTGAATTTGATAGTACATTTGAGAGTACAATTGAGAGTACAATTGAGAGTGAAACAGCAAGTAAACAAGTGTTTCAAACCGAGGTACTGGTCGGCAGTTGTTCCGCCGAGGAGATGACATGGCGCATATGGTTAACCTTCACCACAGTTGAACAAAAAACCTATACAAAAATGTTAACTGTGGCAAGTTATCGAAGCTGAAAGCTCAACAACCATATGAGTTTTATTTAGTGGGTGATCTTGTTGCACGCAGATTTTGTTACAGGGTCAAATCACCTATGGTAATAACTGAATAAAATGAGTCTATGCCACTACAAATCATCATTAGTTAGTGATCCGCTTTAAACATTTTCCAGTGAATTCATACCCAAATAATAAGCTTTGTATCACTGTTAAGTGTAAAGGCTTCGTTTAACTTATATCAGCTCATGGCTAACCAAATAGCGACTAATATCATTAAACAGCCTGATATTCTATTAAGGAGTTGTACATTGTTTCTTTGGGTCAATAGCTTACCAAGAGTTTTGCCACCAGTGGCGTATAGGGTCATACAAACAAATTCTGATATTAATATTACTGCCACTAAAATGCTTAATTGTGGTGCCAATGGCAGGCTTTGGCTAATAAAAGGGGGTAATAGCGAAATCATAAATGCCCAACCTTTTGGATTGGCTATGGCAGTAAAAAATCCTTGTTGAAATAAGCTGCGCTTTTTAATGACTTGTTGTTGATTTGAATTGGTCAAAAGTTTGCCTTTAGCTCGGCACATATTAATACCAACATATAATAAATATAATGCCCCCATTATTTTAAACGCTTGAAATAGTTCGGGGAACTTAGTCATTATCGTCGCAACACCTAATACAGAGGCAACAGCTACAGTAGCAACACCGAGTAACTCCCCATACATCATCCATAATGTTTTTCTCACCCCTATGGTAATCCCTAAGCTCATGGCTAATGTCATACACATACCTGGCGTTAAGCTAACAATAAAAAATGTTGGGATAAATAAGCTGAGCAGGGTGATATCAATCAAGGTAAAAACTTCCAGTAAAAAAGGTTAAGTAAATATGTCAGCGATAATAACGTAACTTTGCTGATTAGAGAAAATTTATATCCAATGTTTTTATTAAACCTTAAGGATTTCTTAAGAAAAATAAAATAAAGTGATGACCTTAAAACTAGACCAATGAATTTTACTGTTTATGCCAAAAATTTCACCAAAATTAATTAACACTTTTGCCGTATTGGCGTTATTACTCTCCTTGTTGCTGGTTAAAAATACTCAGGCGATGTCGGTACCAGAAACTAAGTTGCAGCAAACATTAGCCGAACACCGAGGACAAGTAGTTTATCTTGATTTTTGGGCCTCTTGGTGCGGGCCATGTCGTAAGTCATTTCCTTGGATGAACGAAATGCAGCAAAAATATCGTGATCAGGGTTTTGTCATCATTAGTGTCAATGTTGATGCGGAAAAAACATTAGCAAAAGAATTTTTGTTAGAAAATCCGGCGAACTTCTTAGTTATCTATGATCCCGAAGGCGACATAGCGCAACAATTTAATATTCAAGGTATGCCAAGTAGCTTATTAATTGACAAACAGGGTAAGGTGCAGCAGGCACATACAGGATTTTTTACGAATAAAGTAAAGCTTTATGAAACGCAATTAATGGCGTTATTAGCAGTTAAATAGGGAGTAGATTGATGAAAATATTTCAGGTCAAAAAAAATTACTTTAATGCGGATTTACCTTCGCCAATAATTAAGTATTCGTTATTGTCAGCGGCAATCTTTTTAGCCAGTGGCTGTTCATCATTAGGCGTACAGCCATGGGAGCGTGATTTATTAGCGAAAGAAGAGATGGCGTTAACCTCTTCAGCGATAGATTCTGCGCTTGATGATCATATCTATTTCAGCAAAGAAGCGTCAAGTGGTGGTAAAGGTTTTGGTGGCGGAGGTTGCGGATGCAATTAAATCACAAAAAGACGCCAATAAACATTAAGGCAGCATTGACTATTGCTACCTCGGCGTTATTAGGCACATTACCTGTTATTGCCAATGCAGCAGACGACACAACGACACCTGCAAAAGCACAGCAAGAATCTTCTTGGGATTTTGAGAGTGCATTTTTATATTATAGTGAAAGCGACCGCGTTTCAGCCGCCGAAGCGGTTATAAGCGCTCAAAAAACTTTTGAAAATGAAGAAGTGTTGAATCTAAAGTTAACCATAGATTCACTCACCGGTGCCTCGGCTACTGGCGCAGCGGCACAACCGAATGTGCAAACATTTACCCGACCTTCAGGCAAGGGAAGTTATCAAACGCAAGCCGGTAAAACCCCGTTAGACGACACATTTAAAGATACTCGCGTACAGCTAAATGCTCAGTGGACTCAGCCGTTAGCAGAAAACTATACCGGTAGTGCAGGTGTTCATATTTCAAAAGAATATGATTATTTATCACTGGGGGTTAATGGCAACCTTGCGTATGACTTTAACAATAAAAACTCAACATTTTCTGTAGGGTTAAGTTACTTTCAAGACACATTTACACCAGAAGGTGGTATTCCAGTAGCCTTCGCATCAATGCCATCGGCTTATGATAACGACGACGAATATGGCATTGACGAAGAGAGTGAAGATGAGACAGTAAATAGTGCGGGTAAAACGGCTTTTAATGCTACGCGCAGAACAGATAGTGACGACAAAACTACGGCAGATATCATGTTTGGTTTTACACAAGTTATCAATCGTCGCATGATCACCCAGTTTAATTACTCTTACTCAAAAGTTGATGGTTATTTAAGCGACCCTTTTAAAATGTTAAGTTTGGTCAATAGCGAAGGCATTGCGCAAGACTATCTTTATGAAAACCGGCCTGACAGTCGCGTTAAGCAAAGTGTATTTGCACAAACTAAATATCACTTTGAACAAAACGTTATTGATATCTCTTATCGTTATATGTGGGATGACTGGGCAATAGACTCTCATACTATTGATTCAAGGTTGAGAATACCTTTGTCTCGTAATAGTTATATCGAGCCTCACTTTAGATTTTATCAACAAAGTGCTGCTGACTTTTATCAACCATTTTTAGCACAATCGAATGCCATTCCAGCGTTTGCGAGTGCAGATTATCGGATTGGAGAAATGAGCGCATACACCTTAGGGGTGAAGTACGGTATGACGCTTAGCGACGGTAATGACTTGTCTTTTAGGTTAGAGTATTATCGACAAGACCCTAAAAATTCAGGCGTTCAAGCACCGGGTGCGCTAGCAGAAGTTGACTTATATGAAAGTGTAGACGCGATTATCGCTCAAGTTAGCTATTCATTTTAATTTCGCTGAACTTTGCTGGACTTCGCTTAAATACGCAGGGACGCGTTGAAAAACAAAATGGCGGTAAAAATTGGAGAACACTTGAAGAAAAAGCCAGTTAGACAAGTTGAAATAACAGCAACTGATGATGGCCATTGTCTGCGTTTTGATGCCATGGCCAGTCCTTGTGAAGTACTAGTGGCTAGCAAGGATAACAAGCTTGCATTGACCTTAGGTAAGCTTATTGCTGATGAAGTATGGCGCATTGAAGATAAATATTCACGTTATCAAGCCACCAGTGTTTGTTCTGCTATAAATAATAGTGGCGGTCAGGCGTTAGCTATAGATCAAGAAACCTATTTGTTATTAAACTTTGCTGATACTTGTTATAAACTCAGCGAGGGTGTTTTTGACATAACATCCGGGGTATTGCGGCAAGTTTGGCAATTTGATGGTAGCGACAATATTCCTCATGATAGGGATGTACAAAAAAGCTTAGAAAACATCGGTTGGCATAAAATTTTTTTTGATGAACAGCAAATCATAATGCCAGAGCATATGGAAATAGACTTTGGCGGAATTGGTAAAGAATACGCAGTAGACAGAGCGATGATCATTGCCAACGAATTTACTCAATTGCCGCTACTGGTTAATTTAGGTGGAGATTTAGCCGCTAATAAACCCCGTAAAACCAATGTGCCATGGCAAGTAGGCATTGAGCACCCAGGTTTTATTGAACGCAAGCCTATGGTGGTGAGTTTGTTAAAAGGTGCATTAGCCACTAGCGGTGACGCAAAGCGCTTTTTATTCAAAGATAATGTTCGTTATAGCCATATTTTAAATGCAAAAACCGGTTGGCCAGTTGTACAAGCGCCACGCTCTATTACGGTAGTGGCACCACAATGTATTCAAGCCGGAATATTAGCCACATTAGCCTTAATGCAGGGGCCGCAGGCGGAAGGTTTTTTGACCGAGCAAGAGATTAAATTTTGGGCTATTCGTTAACATCCCTATTAGTTAGCACGTATAGGGCGTAAATTTATTGCTCCTTGCCACTGTCTTTATCAAGCCAATAACATATCAAGTTAACCTTCCTATAGCCGTGTTTAAAATAGCGGCGTTTAAGCCGCATTTACGCCAGGTTAATGCCTTGGCCTGGTAAATAACCACAAGTAAAATACCCGCTGAATACCGGCTAAACATCCACTTAATTAAGTTATCTTTCCTAACTTTAATCAGCGAGTTAATTCGTTTGATATCATGGCTAAGTAACTGCAGTCCGTCGCTTAATTTTTAATGACTCATTTAACAAGTACCTTGTATTAATTGGGTATTTCTAGCGTTTTGTGAGGAATACCGTTAGTCTGATAGGTGATTTAAATTCACCATTAATTTTATGACTTTTAAACTGTGGTGAATAAACTTTAGGAGAATTAAGTTGAGTTATATTCGTGAAAAACGTCAGCAAATACTGCTAGGTGCTGGCGCCTTATTACTGTCGATGAGTGCTTGTGCTCAGGATAATTTCATTGCAGCGTATCAATCGTTTGATATTAACGCGATAAAAGCTGATGTAAAAAAATTATCTTCAGATAAATTCGCTGGCCGTGAACCATCAACTGAAGGTGAAATATTAACCACCAATATGTTGATTTCGAGATTCAAAAAACTAGGTTTAACGCCTGGTAATGGCGACAGTTATCTTCAAGCTGTACCTATGAATAGTATAGTGAGTGAGCCAGTTGGCACCTTAACCATTGCCGATATAGCCTTTGATTTCCCTAAAAACTATGTGGCTAGCTCACGTCAAACACGTGAACAAATTAGCCTTGAAAACTCTGAGTTAGTTTTCGTTGGTTATGGCATCAACGCACCTGAGTATCAATGGAATGATTATAAAAATATTGATGTCAAAGGAAAGACGGTTGTTGTTTTAGTTAACGACCCAGGTTATGCCTCACAAGACCCCGCACTGTTTGATGGCAATACCATGACCTATTACGGTCGCTGGACTTATAAATATGAAGAAGCGGCCCGTCAAGGCGCTGCTGGCGCTATTATAGTGCATGAAACCAAACCTGCTAGTTACGGTTGGAATGTTATCGAAAGCAGCTGGACTGGCGCGCAATACCATCTACCAGCCAAAGAAGTGAATGAAGCCGTTGTTGATGTTGAAATGTGGATCAGTACAGAAAAAGCACACGAGTTAATGGCGAAAGCTGGTTTAGATTTTAACACCTTAAAAGCTCAAGCATTGTCGAATAAATTTCAAGCTGTGCCACTTAAACTAAAGGCTAACATCAAAGTTAACAATACGATTACAGCCTCAGTATCTAACAATGTTATCGCGACTATTCCAGGTCGCACTAGCCCTGATGAACATGTTATTTATATGGGACATTGGGATCACCTAGGCTCTACCGTTATTGACGGTAAAACCCTTTACTTTAATGGAGCACATGACAACGCAACAGGTACCGCAGGTTTAATGCATATTGCTAAAGCCTATAAAGCGTTAAACAAAGCCCCTGAACGCTCAGTAACTTTTATGGCGGCAACAGCTGAAGAGCAAGGGCGTTTAGGCTCACGTTATTTTGCTAACCACCCAACCATGCCATTAAATAAAATCGTAGGTTTGATCAACATGGACAGCCTAGACATTTCAGGCTTGAAAACTGACTTAACTGTTGTCGGTTTTGGTAAGTCGGCACTTGAAGATTATTTAGCAAAAGCGGCTAAAAGCCAAGGCCGTATCCTAACCCCTGAGCAAACCCCTGAACGAGGCTACTATTATCGTTCAGACCACTTTAGTTTGGCAAAGAAAGGCGTACCGGCATTAAGTGCTGGTGGTGGCTCTACTTGGCTTAATGCCGAGCAAAAAGCCATTGGTGAGCAAGTGTCTGCTTTAGTCGCTAAGTGTTATCACCAAACCTGTGACGAATACAATGAAAACTGGGGCTGGCAGGGCATGATCGCAGAGCTGCAAGTCTTCTTTGAAACCGGCTATATGTTAAGCAACACCAAAGACTGGCCAAATTGGCGTGAAGGCAGTGAGTTTAAAGTCACTCGCGATGCCATGATGAAATAAGTTATTAAGCTTAAAATATCAATACAGGGCTAGATGAAAATCTAGCCCTTTTTTACAGGCTAATTTATATAAGCACTTTTGAAATAAACCCTTTAAGAAAAATAAGACCGGCTGCCGATGTTTTTTGGCCTATAGCATTAATCACCCGCTTAACGGTTGTCAGACTAAAGTCCGACCTACAAAAAAAAGCACAAAAAAATGGCTTAAATTTACATCGTCACTCGTAGGTTCTATGTAGGATGGACTTCAGTCTATCAGGTTAAATGAAATTTAACGGCTTTTGGTATTAAGACTAATGAAGAAAAATAAACCCTGCTGCCGATGTTTTTTGGCCTATAGCATTAATCACTCGCTTAACGGTTGTCGGACTAAAGTCCGACCTACAAAGAAATGACAAATGCTTATTAATTACAAAAGCGGGGCTGTTGCTCTGTTGCTCTACCAAGTGATTTTTTGAGGGATAGTCGTTCATCAAATTCAAGACGAAAAAAAACCTGCTTAAAAAAGCAGGTTCTTTAATGTGGCTCCTCAACTTGGACTTGAACCAAGGACAAACGGATTAACAGTCCGTTGCTCTACCAACTGAGCTATTGAGGAATTGTTCTTTCTACTATACTTGCTAATATAACCGCTAGCAATATCACGACTAGCCATTACATCTTAATGTGGCTCCTCAACTTGGACTTGAACCAAGGACAAACGGATTAACAGTCCGTTGCTCTACCAACTGAGCTATTGAGGAATTGTGCTTCTACTACTTTCTACTATAGCCGTTTCTATATTAAAATAAAAACCACTACTTCTTAATTTGGCTCCTCAACTTGGACTTGAACCAAGGACAAACGGATTAACAGTCCGTTGCTCTACCAACTGAGCTATTGAGGAATTGTTTTGAAAGCCGCTACTGGCTAACGGGGCCGAATATTAAAGGCCGCATGTCATACTGTCAACACAAAAGTTAGAAAAAAATCATTTTATTGCTCGTTTGCTCAAATTGCAGGCATTGTTGATAACATTCCTGCATTTTATGATGAATAAATACTCAGCACTAAAAATAACAACTAAAAATAGAGTTATCCACTTTATCTGTGGATAACTATGTGGGTTAAAGTGTACGTTTACGTAAGGCAAACGGTAGAATGCGGCTTGTAGCCAAATAGAGATTTTTAAGACTAACTTTAAATATTAATTAATAACAAGTAGTTAGTGTAATATTGTCGTGTTTTTGCTCATGTTCGTGTGTTTTTTGTTCAAGAGTGATGTTTTATACATTTATGGTGTTTTTTGCAAAGAGCAGCGTCGTCTATTTTATTTCAACTATATGGTTTTTTCTTCAAGTGGTGACATTATTATCACTAATAAAATATATACGTAGCGAGACCGATCACGATCTTTTACAATGGCAGGTGTATTCGGCTCATCACTTACGTTCAAAAATTAATGATTAAGACAAAAACTATTCACCAAATAAATTTACTTAAAGACCCCGTAGGTCCAACGTTAAAAACAATGACAGTGCCGATGATCTATGGCCTGATTTTATTGATGACCTTTAACTTAGTTGATACCTTTTTTGTCGGGTTATTGGGCACAGAGCCTTTAGCTGCGATTAGTTTTACTTTTCCTATTACCTTTACCGTGATCAGTCTCACTATAGGTTTAGGGATAGGTACCTCAGCGGTTATTGCAAAAGCGCTGGGTAAAGGTGACAAAGCGTCGGCAAAAAACCTCGCAACCAGCGCATTATATTTGTCAGCAATCATTGTTGGTATGCTTGCCGTTATCGGTTATTTGCTGATTGACGAAACCTTTTTACTTTTAGGGGCTAGCGAAGCACTGCTACCCTTAATCCATCAATATATGGATCTCTGGTTTTTAGGGTGTATTTGTTTAATTGGCCCTATGATAGGTAACGCTATTTTGCGTGCTGATGGCGATACCAAAACACCCAGTATCATTATGGGTAGCGCCGGCTTAATCAATGCCGTATTAGATCCTATTTTTATTTTTGGTTTTGGTCCCGTACCCGCTATGGGTATTGAAGGTGCAGCCATTGCTACCTTAATATCTTGGTTATTCGGTTTAGGCTATGTTTTATATATTTTAGCGATTAAACGCGATTTAATTCACCGCCATTTAATGGCCATTAAAGACTTTATTTATTCGGCACGCAGCATTTTACATATTGGCTTACCTGCAGCGGGCGCAAATATGTTAACACCGGCTGCTTCGGCCGTGTTAACCGCGATTGTAGCTAACTATGGCGCATCAGCCGTAGCTGCTTTTGGGGTGGGGTCAAGAATTGAATCTATTGCCTGTTTAGTGGTGTTAGCGCTGTCGATGACATTACCGCCCTTTATCAGCCAAAACTTGGGTGCCGGCAAGATGAAGCGTGTTGAAGAGGGCTACAAAACCTCAATTAAATTTGTTTTAGGCTTTCAGGTGCTTGTTTATGTTGTGCTCGTGTTAGCCGCGCCGTTTATTGCCGACGTGTTCTCTAAAGAGCAAGCGGTTGCCGATATTATTAAACTTTTCATTTGGATTTTACCGCTAGGCTATGGCTTTCAAGGCGTTATTATTTTAACCAACTCATCATTTAACGCACTGCATAAGCCTATGGTGGCGTTGGTGTTAAGTGTTATTCGTTTATTTATTTGTTATGTGCCGCTAGCTTATATGGGTAGTTTTTGGTTTGGTATAGAAGGATTTTTTATCGGCGCTTTACTTGGAAATGTAGTGATGGCGGCTATTTCTTATGGTTTGTTTAACAAGCAATGTGAAAAAGATCGTGTCACGGTAGAGGTTATTACTTAATGAAAGCGTTAAAAATACATTCAGATTATACTCCCAGTGGCGATCAACCTACGGCCATCGCAAAATTGCTCGATGGTATTGAATCAGGCTTAGCACATCAAACATTATTAGGGGTAACCGGCTCAGGTAAAACTTATACCATAGCCAATGTTATCGAAAAGCTGAATCGTCCCACTATGATGTTAGCGCCAAATAAAACCTTAGCGGCGCAATTATATGGTGAAATGAAAGATTTTTTCCCTGATAACGCCGTAGAATATTTTGTTTCTTACTATGACTACTATCAACCAGAAGCCTATGTGCCAACCACTGATACTTTTATCGAAAAAGATGCCTCGATCAATGAACATATTGAGCAAATGCGCTTATCGGCAACCAAATCACTGTTAGAGCGAAAAGACGTCATTATTATCGCCTCTGTCTCGGCAATTTATGGTTTGGGCGATCCCGAGTCCTACTTGAAAATGATGTTGCATATCAGCGTTGGCGACATTATTAATCAGCGAGACATTTTAAGGCGCTTAGCTGAATTGCAATATGCACGTAATGACATGGCATTTCAGCGCGCCACTTATCGTGTGCGCGGTGATGTTATTGATATTTTCCCTGCTGAATCAGACCGCATGGCCTTACGTATTGAATTATTTGATGAAGAAATTGAGCGCATTAGCATATTTGATCCACTCACCGGTGCTGTTGACCGTACCGTTGCTCGCGTCACTATTTATCCTAAAACCCATTACGCGACACCACGTGAAAAAATAGTGGCAGCGGTTGAAAAAATAAAAATTGAATTAAAAGACAGAGCGACTCAACTTAAAGATAACAATAAACTGATTGAAGAGCAGCGCATAGTGCAACGTACTCAATTTGATATTGAGATGATGACCGAGCTGGGTTATTGCTCCGGCATAGAAAACTACTCGCGCTATTTATCGGGCCGAGGACCAGGAGAGGCACCGCCAACATTATTTGATTACTTGCCCAGCGATGGCTTGTTGATCATTGACGAGTCACACGTCACCGTGCCGCAAATTGGCGCCATGTACAAAGGTGACCGTTCACGCAAAGAAAACCTCGTAGAATATGGCTTTAGACTACCTTCGGCGCTTGATAATCGCCCAATGAAGTTTGAAGAATTTGAAGCCCTGTCGCCGCAAACTATTTACGTTTCTGCCACGCCAAGTCACTATGAACTTGAAAAGTCAGCAGGCGAAATTGCAGAACAAGTCGTTAGGCCCACCGGACTGCTGGACCCCATCATAGAAGTTCGCCCCGTTGACACGCAAGTTGATGATCTCCTGTCTGAAATTCGAAAACGGGTAAAAATTGATGAAAGAGTTTTAGCCACCACATTAACCAAACGTATGGCAGAAGATCTCACCGATTATTTAGACGAACACCAAGTTAAAGCGCGTTACTTACATTCTGATGTGGATACGGTTGAACGGGTAGAAATTATCCGAGATTTTCGTTTAGGAAAGTTTGATGTGCTCGTAGGTATTAACTTACTGCGTGAAGGTTTAGATATGCCAGAAGTTTCTCTAGTGGCGATTCTCGATGCCGATAAAGAAGGATTTTTGCGCTCAGAGCGTTCACTTATTCAAACCATTGGGCGAGCGGCACGTAATATTAATGGCCGAGCAATTCTATATGCTGGGCGCATTACCGGCTCAATGCGTAAAGCAATTGATGAAACCGACCGACGTCGCGTTAAACAGCACCAATACAATCTTGATAACAACATTACCCCGCGGGGCGTTAGACGTAATATTTCTGATGTGATGGACCTTGATGGTGGAAAAACTCGTGCGGCAGCCGCCTTAAAAGCCGCTGAGCCAGCGTCAGAATATGAAACCTTCACCACAAAACAAATTGATGCAAAAGTAAAAGAATTAGAAACAACCATGTTTAATCATGCCCAAAACTTAGAGTTTGAATTAGCCGCGTCGGTACGAGATAAAATTGCTAAATTACGCGATCTGCAGTTGGCGACTTAGCGCGTTAAAAATTTATTTATCCAGTTAATTTTTAGCGGCCAATAATGCTTGTAGAGATTGAAATGTAGGTCGGGTTTTAGCCCGCCAGATTGTCGATGAAAAGTCCGACCTACAAAAATTGTCCAACGCGAGATTGTCATCCACAAGCCTATCTAGCTTCAATGTAAGCCCAATGTAGCTTCGATGTAGGTTAAATGTAGGGTGGACTTCAGTCCATCAAGTTAAATGAAATTTAACTGTGTTTGGTATAAGTTCTGAGAGAAAAAATAATACTAGCTGCCAGTGTTTGTTAACCCACCAAGTTAATTGCCTACATAACGGTTGTCAGACTAAAGTCCGACCTACAAAAAATTAAAAAATTAAAAAATTAAAAAAT